>JAKISU010000196.1 GCA_021648445.1 Flavobacteriaceae bacterium | reverse complement strand
CGATCAATAATTTAAGCTCTAAAGTTACTTTTTCGTAGCTTTTTTTTCGCCAGGGTTGTTTTTGGGTTTTCATAAGTGACTATCATTAAGTGATGAATTTTTAGTCAACCTATTTCAGGAAAGTACAGTAATATCAATATGAAAATAGACAGGACATAATGCTCTTTTATAAATAAAAACGCCAGTATGAGTGCAGAGATAATAATTAAAGATACCCTCAAGATAATCTGTAGATAAAAATTTCTGCTTGCCATCAGCTATTCATTTTTTTTACTTTATTATACAGTGTTTGCCTTGTAATTCCCAATTGGTTTGCAACAGCACTATAATTACCATCATGTTTGTCTAAAGCGTTAGTGATCATTAGTTTTTCCATTTCATCTAAGGTGTTTGGTCCGGTTTCTAAAGAAAGCGATGTCTTTTTGGTAGTTAGTAAAAAATCGTTTTGTTTTAACACATTTCCTTCACATAAAATTACTGCCCTTTCCAGAGTGTGTTGTAGCTCTCTAACATTTCCGGGCCAATGATGAGCCATTAATTTTTCCTCAGCATTAGTATTGATTCTAATTCCTAATTTGCCATATTTGGATGAGAATTTTTTCAAATAGAAATCAGCTAATAAGAGTATATCTTTTTCCCGTTCTCGTAATGAAGGAACTTCTATGTGAATGGTATTGATTCTGTACAACAAATCCTCACGGAAAACTCCATCAGAAACCATTTTATTTAAATTGCAATTAGTTGCACAAACCAATCGAATATCTACTTTAATAGGTTTATTAGAACCTACTCTAACAACAATTCTATTTTGTATTACGGATAATAATTTTGCTTGTGTTTGCAAAGATAAATTACCTATTTCATCTAAAAATAAAGTTCCCCCATTTGCTGCTTCAAATTTCCCTGCACGATCTTCTTTTGCATCTGTAAAAGCACCTTTTGTATGTCCAAAAAGCTCACTTTCAAATAAGGTTTCAGAGATAGACCCCATATCAACAGGAATAAAAATTTCATCTTTTCGAGTTGACATACGATGCAGTTCACGTGCAATTAATTCCTTACCTGTCCCATTTTCACCAGTAATCAAAACATTGATATCTGTTTTGGCTACTTTTCGAGTAAGATTTAATACCGTTGTTAATGCCTTAGAATTACCAATAATATAGTTGTTACCTTGATTGATAACTTTTTTTAAATTGCTTTCTTTTTCTTTTAATTGATAAATTTCTTTTTGAGATTTACGTAGCCTATAAGCAGATTTTACGGTTGCTATAAGCTTGTCATTATTCCATGGTTTTAATACAAAATCTGATGCGCCTTCTTTTAATGCCTCCACAGCTAGATCAATAGCTCCATAAGCAGTCATCATAATTACAGAAGTATTAGGAGCTCTTTTTTTTATTTCTTTTAACCAAAACAAACCTTCATTACCCGTATTTACACCCGCAGAAAAATTCATATCTAGTAAAACAATATCAAAATCAATTAAATTATTAAGAGATGATATTTGATTGGGATTAAATAACGTTTCAATAGTTTTATATTCAAATTGTAACAAAATCTCTAAAGCACTTAGTACGCTTTTGTTATCATCAACTATCAAAATTTTTCCATCAGTCATAAGAATATTGTTTGTTTAAAAATTAAATATACTGATAAGGGTTTGATATCACAAAAATACTGTCAAATAATTTGACAGTATTTGTATGAATATTTTACAATTCAAAATACTTATTTTTAATATTTTCAACATAACTTACTGTATTTCAGTAAAATAAAATTTTGGCATAACATTAGAATACATTTTGGCATCATAAAGAGATACTTTACCATAAAATTGAATTTTGATAAAGCATGAAAAATAAAAAATTTCTTGAAACCGATTATCCCCAAGGCAGAGCCATAGGGATATTTCGTCGGTTGCATTTTGGTCTTAGAGCCAAAAACCGAAATTTTGTATTTTACCTCACCCGGAACTGCGAAAATCAGTTCCGACCTCTCCCAAGGAGAGGTAAATCGGAAACCCCGAGGCAGAGCCTAGGGGAATTCTTTTTGAGTAAAAATCTAATTATTCTCATACTACTAATAGTAGTTTCAAGCCCAATCTTCTCACAAGAAAAATGGTCTTTAGACGAATGTGTTGCCTATGCGGTTGACCACAATTTAGAATTGAATGATTTTAAATATAATTCGGATTCAAATAAAGAAAGCCATAGACAAGCTATACGGAATTTATTACCCATTATTGAAGGGTTTTCAAGTTATGATATCCGTTATGGTCGTTCAATAGATCCTAATAATAATGATATTATCAATATAGATTTTTTCTCTAATAATTATTCTTTAAGATCATCTGTTGAACTCTTTCAAGGGTTTCAAAAATTAAATATGATAAAAGCATCTAAGCTACTCTATAAAGCAGCGCTAGAAGACGTATTACAGCAAAAATATCTATTGGCATTTAGAGTGATGTCAGCTTTTTATGATATTCGGTATTTTGAAGGCTTAGTAAATATTTCAAAAGAGCAGACTGAAGCATCACAGCTAAATTATAATTCAATTAAAAAACAAATTGAATTAGGTTTAAAGGCCGGTGCTGATTTATACGAAGCAGAATCAGTTTTACTTTCAGACAAATTAATTGTTACCCAAAGTAAAAATAGTTTGGAAGCAGCTCAATTAAAGCTGATACAGGAAATGAATTTAAATGGTGTTACTACTATTTCTATTACCACCACATTAGAAGAAATTGCTGAAACCGAAAATGATTCTATTGAGATCTACCAAGATTCAATATATACTATTGCTAAAAACTTTATCCCATTGATTAAATCAGAAGAATTGAAAGTAAAAGCGGCAAAAAAAGAGATAGCAATAGCAAAAGGAAGCTTATATCCCTCTTTATCATTATTTACAGGTTATGGAACAGGTTATTTTGAAACCTTTGTAAATGATGAAGGTGATATTATTCCTTTTAACAAACAACTAAAAGATAACGCTTCCAGATATGTAGGCCTCTCTTTAAATATTCCTATTTTTAGTCGTTGGTCAAGTCGTTCAAATATAAAACAACAAAAAATAGAGTTGCAAAAAGCGAATATACTCAAACCATTTAGCTTTTCGGGAGTCAAAAATTCCATCACCTAAATTATCGTATTAATTGATTAATAATCAGTTATTTATATGTTATTAGTTTGGTGTTTTGAATACTATTTAGTATCT
>JAKISU010000044.1 GCA_021648445.1 Flavobacteriaceae bacterium | reverse complement strand
CAATGGTTCATAAGTTGCGTAAAGCTATGGGACAACGTGATGATCGTTACACTTTGGAAGGAATGATAGAAATGGATGAAGGCTATTTTACCATAGAAGCTTCAGAGCAAGTCCATACAACTCAAAAGGCTGGTCGTGGTAGTAAAACCAAGTCAAATGTAATGATTATGGCAGAAAGCACCATTCTTGAAGATATTGATACAGGGAAAGTAGATAGGCAATGCAGGTATTTTAAAGCTAAGGTACTTCAGGACCATAAAGCAGATGGTACAGATACTACTTTTCAAGAAGCTATTGATGATGAACAAACTATAGTTTTTACCGATAAGAGTACATCATATGTAAATATAGCCGACTATGTGGAAATACATATGACCGAAAAATCAAATGAACAGACCACTAAAGAAACTCTTAAATGGGTGCATATTGCCATAAGTAATGCCAAAAGAAATTTCGTAGGCACATATCATAAAATCAAGAAAAAGTATTTGCAATTATACCTCAATGAGTTTGTGTATAAACTCAACCGAAGGTATTTTGGAAAACGAATCTTTGACAGACTAGTTATAGCAAGCATTACAGCCAATGGACATTAAGCGGATATACAGATAAATATTATTTAATGGCACAAAAAATACCAGAAAACGGTACGGTTATTCAGGAAGTGAGTCATGAACGTATAAGACAAAAAACCGGACATTTTTTACCAAATGACTTTGAAGGTCCTTATGTGTGCATTCTTTTAGGTCAATTTGCAAATGGAGTGATGTCAACTTTTTATATGAGCCCGGCCATCATTGGCACCAAACAATTTTATCAAGACTTGTTAGATTGCGGTATTGACAACATTGAGATCAAACCGGTTGTCATTAATGATCCTGTCAATGAAAGAACCATTGATAATTATGTGCTGTTGAATATCATTGGCAGAGTATCATGTGCTAACATGGGAAAATCAGAATACAATACTATTGGCAAGGATATGCATGTGATGAACAAACTAGTCATCAATCCTGAAAAAGTTGACGGTCGTCTTGATATATTTTTAGCAGATGAAGATACAGATTGTATTATTATCAGCGAGAAAGTCTATAAGCACTTGGTAAGCAAAGGTTACACCGATATTTACTTTGAAGAGTTAGAGCAGACAAATTAGTTATAGAACGAAACATTGATTAATTATGAGCATTATACAAAAATATTTTGAAAAATCTTTAAAAGATTACAGTGGAAACAAAGCAGGAATATTAATCGTTAATGATTTTGTTTTAAAACTTAAACAAGAAATACCAGAGCATTTTCGCGATTGGATGGATACTAAGCTCACAGGTGGTGAGCTCATTGTAGAACCAATTGCAGAAGTGATTGTCGAGATGGATCAGTTGGCTTATGTTTATACAAGTTTAATTGATGAAAAAGGACGATGCATGGTTACTGAGGGTTCAAGCCCTGATTTATCTGATTGGGGCTTGGATGAACTTGCAATAGAAGAACCAAGGTTAGTTTCGCAATTTCTGGCACTCTGTTATGAGAAAACGTTGACAGAAGCTTGTAAGTCATCCGAGTTTTTAAGTCTTCCTCGTTCTGAAAAGGTAGTTTTTAGCGTAGGAGAACATTCTGGATGGTGTGGTGAAAATATTTATGTGTATAAAGGAAGTAGACATAAAATTGATTATGGCAACATCCGACTTAAGAGACTACAGCTAGAAAATTCTCATGGTTACACAAATCCAGATACAGTTGAACGAAAATTCATGGATCATTTAGAGAATATAGACATTCAAAAATGTGCAAGTGAACTAATACCTGTTTTTGAAGAGTTTCTTCATTGGTTATCCAAACAAAATACAACTTCTCTTGAAGTAATTGCTATCGGATGGTCATCTAATTTTGAAGAAGAGACTGCTTTGGGTGGTTATGACGACACTGACCTCTACCGTTGGTCGAGTCCTTTCGATTTTTCTAAATGGTTCGCTAAAAAACGCCCTAACGATTTAGATCATGATGACATGACTGGTGTACGTTATCGTGTTTCAATTAAAATCGCTGAGATTGCTTGTTTAGCTTCCGAAACGATAATAGAATTAGAGGTGTTTAAAAATTTACCAAAAACAGATAATTTTACTATGGAAGTACAAAATCGAACAGGTGGTTTCCCCCCATTATTTTATCCTTTTAAATAATTTGATGGTAGGAGATGCCCTCAATAATTATCGGTGAAAGACACTATAAAATAAAGGGTTCAACTATCTTAACACAGATAAATAAGTAACCTAAAAATCATGAATGCAGAAAACATAACATTGTATTATCGTCAAGAAAGAAGTGATAAAGTGTATAAGGTCTCTTTAGAAGAAAAAGAAGGGAATTTTATAGTAACTTTTGCTTACGGACGTAGAGGAACTACTTTAAAAACGGGTACTAAAACCCAAAACCCAGTTGTATATGACAAAGCAAAAAAAATATACGACAAATTAGTGTTGTCAAAAACACAAAAAGGCTATGTTCCTAGTGAAGACAATACTATATATACGGTAGATACTGAACAGCATAAAACAGGAATTCATTGCCAACTGTTAAACCCTATAAAAGAAGTCGAAATTGTACAATATATCCATGACAATGATTGGTGGTTGCAAGAAAAAAAAGACGGTAAACGTATGCTTGTTCAAAAAAAAGAAGATACCATTATAGCCATTAATCGCAAAGGGTTTTCAATAGGTATGCTAAAAAGCATACAGACAAGTGCAGAATTAATTGCGCATACCTTTATTATAGATGGTGAAGCCATTGATGAAAAATTATATGTCTTTGATCTATTATATTATAACGGTAAAGATTTAAAAACAGAAACCTATCAAAATCGATATGAATTGTTGCAGTCAATCCGTTTTACGAACAATATTAAAGTTGTTACATCTGCCAAATCAGTAGCAGAAAAACAAAAATTGTTTGAGCAGTTAAAAAACGAAAATACCGAAGGAGTCGTCTTTAAAAAAGTCAATTCACTATACAAAGCAGGAAGACCAAACAGTAAAGGCGACCAAGTCAAATTTAAATTTTATGATACCGCATCGGTTATTGTATCAAAAGTAAACGATAAACGTAGTGTAGGTTTTTCGATTTTAGATAATGGAAAAGAAATTTTTGTAGGTAATGTAACTATTCCTCCAAATAAAGAAATACCCAAAAAAGAGGATATTATTGAAATAAGGTATTTGTACGCTTACAAAACAGGAAGTCTGTATCAACCTACATTTATAAGTAAAAGGACCGATATAGATAAACAAGATTGTAAAATAGAACAGTTAAAATATAAAAATACGGGAGTGTAAAATAAACTCTGTCTGTTAATTTTTTTACGTTTTAAACTTTTTCTAATACCTAAATTTAAGTTTAAAAAGTTACCACTAGAAAGTACCTGTTTTCAGGGATATTATTTTCATGGTTTAAGGTGTTTTATACGCTTTATTAAAACATCATATTTGTATAATTATCAAATAAAAAAAGATGAAAAACAATACTAAAAAATCATTCTATGACATAAGTTTTACCTTAGGGCAACTAAATATAAACAATATAACTCAAAAAGAAGCTGACAAAGCTTTAATAGGAATTGATTTTAATAATATTCGGGATGGAGATGTACTAATTTTATCAATAAAAGTATGTGAAGGAGAAACGAAAGCTGTAAAATATTTATTGGATAATGGAGCTAATCCTAATCTAGAATCGTCTTCATATCATTATTATAAAGGACCTGCAATACTATTTGCGTTACGGAACAATCGCTCAAAAACAGGTATAAAACTTGGAATTCTTAAAATGCTTATTGACTCTGGTAGCAATATAAATGAAACAGTACAATGG
Organism: Flavobacteriaceae bacterium; assembly: GCA_021648445.1. Taxonomy (GTDB): domain Bacteria; phylum Bacteroidota; class Bacteroidia; order Flavobacteriales; family Flavobacteriaceae; genus Aureibaculum. The sequence continues at coordinate 15,972 of JAKISU010000044.1, read as the reverse complement.
TATGACGAAGAACAAGAAAAAAAGGTCACAGGAAATTACATAGAATATGGGCTGGAATTGGGACTAAGCAGCCTTCAAGTAATGAATGGCAATACTTTCGGTGCAGAGTCTAGAAAAGACGCTAGAAGCGATATTAAAGGTTTACAAGCAATGCTTTCGATGCTTCAACAATCAGGAATTAATATAAATTCTGAGACTACTAAAAAATTAGAAGAATTTCTAAATATTAAAACTGAAAACAATAAGAAAATAGATCCAAAAAAATTGCTTAAAAAGGCATTAACTAAACTAAAAGTTACTAATTATTATTTGCCTTCTGCTGCAAAAGAAATATGTTATGCATACTTAGAAAATGAAAACTTTATACCATCAAAAGAATGGGCTGAATTAATAAAACACCTTATTATTAAGATTTCTTTGACTTTTGAAGAAGTATCTAAAGAAGTCTATGAAGGTAAAGCAGTACCTTTTTTAGATGATGAAGGCTGGCTAAGTCAAGGTTGGGATGAGTACACTTGGTTTGGAGAACTAATAGAAATTTTATCTAACGAGAATACACTTAAAAACGCTGAATGGAGTAACCTATTGATACTTATTATTAAAGAGCACGAAAAATATGATGTAGACATTGAAGAAGCAATAGAAGAACTTTTGGAAGAACCATGGGTAACATCACATCAATCTTATCAAAAAATAAAAGAAGAAATTGCAAAAATTTACTAAACATTTAATGATTAATTTAAAAATGGAAGAATACCATTTTATCGAAAAAACACCCTGTTTTCAGGGATATTATTTTCACGGTTTGAGGTCTCTTGCATGTTACATTAAAACATCATATTTGTGTAATTAAAATCTTAGTACATGACAAAGATTATCTGCTCCTGAACCAAAGTCATCAGTTCATTTATTGCAAGACCCATGTATTGAAATTAAAAATATAAAACTGAAACATCTATAATAAAAATTATTTTACCCAAAGGAATGTAACATAAAATCTCTATTTTTTATCCAACTTTTAGTAGGAAGTCCAATAAATTTTATAAATTAATATTATGCAAAAATTACCCACATTTTTAACAATGATTATACTATTTTCAACCTGTATTAAAGCACAATCTGACAAATATGACGCCTATAATGATCTATGGGAATTAGTTAAGCAATTTGAGCGAGAAGGCATGCCTAAATCTGCTTTATTAGAAATAGAAAAAATCTATAAAAAAGCAAAGCGTTCAAATAATAGTCCGCAACTCATTAAGACACTATTATACAAATCAAAGTATGCTTTAACTCTAGAAGAAGATGCGCAACTAAAAATTATCAATGATTTAAAAAGTGAAATAGCTGACGCTAAATCTCCTTCAAAAAACATATTAGAAAGTATTTTAGCAGACTTGTACTGGCAATATTTTCAACAAAATAGATGGAAGTTTTACAATCGTACAAGTACTTCAGAAAAAGTTGACTCAACTGATTTCAGAACATGGGATCTACAAACCATTTTTAAAGAGACACATTCACACTATCAAAGATCATTAGAAAACGCTTTACAAACACAGCGAACTGACTTAAATCAATTTAAGGACATACTAGATGACAAAGTAAATTTTTATGACTCAAAAACATACAGACCAACGGTATATGACTTTTTAGCACATAGAGCCATTGATTTTTACAAGAATGATGAACGTAATTTAAAAAGACCTGCCTATAAATTCGAAATTGACAAGCCTCAATTATTAAGTACAAATGCCGAGTTTATAAAGGCAGAGCTAAAGACTAAAGACTATTTTTCTCAGCAATTACATGCCCTATATATTTATAGAAACCTAACCCTGTTTCATTTAAAAGACAAAAACCCGGCAGCTTTAGTAATGCTGACCTTAAATCGCTTAGATTTTGTAAGAAATAATGCTATTTTTAAGGATAAAGATGATGTGTATTTAAAAACACTACAAGCATTGAAAGCAACGTATCAAAATACAGAAATAGTTGCTGAAATTGATTATAAAATTGCTTTACTTCTAAACGAACAAGCTAATAGTTATATTCCTTTAGAAAAAGAAGATAATCGCTGGAAACGTAAAGAAGCTTTACAAATATGTGAAGAAACTATAAAAAAATTCCCTACTTCAACGGGAGCAGAGAGGTGTAAAAGTTTACAACGTCAAATTTTAAATAGTTCATTACAACTTACATCTCAAAAATTTGTCCCTATCAATTCACCGTCGCGAATCTTGGTTAATTATAAAAATATAGATCAATTATATTTCAAAGCCTATAAAATTTCTCCAAAGCAACAAAAAAAGTTAACCGAAATTTATGACGACTCTGTAAAAATTGATTTTATAAATAAGCTAAAAATAATCAAAAATTGGGAAGTTAAACTTCGTAATGAAAAAGATTATCAGCAATACAAAACGGAAGTATTAGTGCCTACATTAGCGCAGGGTAATTATATGATTTTTGCTTCACCAGTTAAAAAGCACACCAGCGAAAACGAAAGCATCTATGGCTATAGTTTTATCCAAGCTACGGACCTTACTTTAATTGAAAGTATTAGTTCCAATAATTATAACTACCAAGTTGTAAATCGTAATACCGGAAATCCAATTGCCGGTGCAACCGTTCATATAAAAAATTATGATATCGACCGACATAACAAACTGATAAACAAGACCCTTATAACCGATAGTAAAGGACAGGTTTCTTTTTCTGTAAAACAATACCATTCTAATACGGTTGTTACAGTGAGTCATGCAAAAGACAAAGCTGTTTTTGGTAATTATTATCTAAACAAAAAAACCGCTAACAAAAATCACTCTAATACCAGCATACACACTCACCTATTTACTGACAGAAGTATTTACAGACCCGGACAAACTGTATATTTTAAAGGCATAACTGTTCGTTCAAAAAGCAATAAAGCAACTAGTATTGAAAATAAAAATATTACAGTTGTACTTAAAGACGTTAATGATCAAACTATAAAAACCTTAGTGTTAATAACCAATAATTTTGGTTCATTTAGTGGTGAATTTATAGTACCCAATAGTGGTCTGACCGGTAATTTTAAAATTTATGCTCAAACTTATGAAACTTCAGATATAAATGGAACCGTCCATTTTTCAGTAGAAGAATACAAACGTCCGAAATTTGAAGCTGAATTTAAACCTGTAACCGAAACCTATAAATTAAACGATAGTATTACCGTAAAAGGTACAGCTACTGCTTATGCAGGAAGTATGATTACCGATGCCAAAGTTTCGTATCGTGTGATTCGTACAGCACAATATCCTACATGGTATTGGCGTCCTTATACTTTGTCTGATGAATTAGAGATCACACATGGCGAAAGCATCACTGATGCCTCCGGTAATTTTGAAATTACTTTTAAAGCAATTCCTGATCTATCCATAAAAAAAGATGCACAACCTACATTTAATTATCAAGTTTTTGCCGATATAACGGATATTAACGGTGAAACCCGAAGTACAACAACAAATGTTAAAATAGGCTATCATGCATTAGAAGCAACTGTAAGTGTTGCCGATAAACTTGATAAATTGGCAGATGCTGAATCAAGTTCAGCAACCAATCATAAACTAGATATCAGTACCAATAACTTGAACGGAGAATTTGTTGCCACCAAAGGAAATATCAAAATTTATAAGCTCAAAGCACCTTCAAATGTGCTACGTAAACGACCATGGACTGCTCCTGATTATCAGGAATTTTCAAAGGATGAATTCAAAAAATTGTTTCCGAACGAAGCTTATAAAAATGAGAATGATGCCAATAATTGGAAAAAAGGAAACGTGGTTTTTGAATCTAATTTTGATACCAAAAAGTCTAAAGAAATCGAACTAGGCAATATTAAACAATGGATCTCAGGTAAATATATAATCGTTTTGACATGTAAAGATAAGTTCGGACAAAACGTAAAAGACGAGCAACGTTTTAATGTGTTTAGCAATAAAGACCTAACGATTGCAGACAATCAATTATTCTCTATTAAAACAGATAAAAGTGAGTATCAACCAAACGAGTTTGTAAAACTCAACATTGGCTCTGCCTCTAAGGACATTACTGTAACCGTAATTGTTGAAAAAGATTACACTATCATAGATACTCAAATTATTAGATTATCTAATACTATTAAAACAATCAATATTCCTGTAAATCAGAAAGATCTTGGCGGATTTGCCATTCATTATCATTGGGTAAATTATAATAGTTTTGGTAGTGGAACTCAAAGTATCAACGTACCCTATCCTAAACATGAACTATCTGTTGAAACCACCACTTTTAGAGATAAGTTACAGCCCGGACAGGAAGAAACATGGAGTTTTAAACTCAAAGGTAGTAAAGGAGACAAAGTAGTAGCAGAACTACTGGCATCTATGTATGACGCATCGTTAGATCAGTTTAGACAACATCAGTGGAGTTTTAACCCTATTTACCAGCCAAGTTATTATTCTTATAGGCAAAGTAGTGCCGATCGTAGTTTTGAGAACACTAATTTCAATATAAATGGTCAGATTTCTATTAGCTTATCAGATCAATACTATGACCGACTCAATTGGTTTGGACTTTATTTTGGGTATGATTCGAATATTGGATATGGAGGACAGCTTTTGGAAAGAAGACAGGTGTCAGCAAATAAACTTGCGCCTGCCAACTTTAAACCTAAATCCAAATCTGGAATGAGAGAAAAATTTGATAATGCATTTTCCGATAAATCAAAAGTTTCTAGAGAGGAAGCAGATGGTACAATAGATAAAAATACAAAAGCAGAAAAACCTTCTTTAAAAGGTATTGTTGCCCGTAAAAACCTACAAGAAACTGCTTTTTTCTTTCCACATTTAAAAACTGATACCGAAGGCAATGTGAGTTTTAGTTTTACAGCACCAGAGAGTTTAACAAAATGGAAATTACAATTATTGGCACATACCAAAAACATGGAATCTGCTACCAAACAATTAACCGCAGTGACTCAAAAAGAGTTGATGGTATTACCAAATCCACCACGTTTTTTACGTCAAGGAGACAAAATCACTATCGCTTCTAAAATTGCCAATTTAACCGATAATAGTTTAAGTGGTATCGCTCAGTTGGTACTATTTGATGCTTTAACTAATAAAGATATTACAAATAAGTTGTTATCCAGCAAGAGTGGTTCTTCCCCTTTGGGGAAGATGTCCGAAGGACAGAAGGGGAAGATGAGATTCACAGTTGATGCCATAGGAAACACCAATGTAAGCTGGACACTGCAAATTCCTGATGACGTACAAGCTGTAAAATATAAAATACTTGCCAAAGCAGGTGATTTTACCGATGGTGAAGAAAACGCCTTACCAGTACTCTCCAATAGAATGCTAGTGACTGAAACACTGCCAATGTGGTTGCGTTCCAATCAAACCAAGACATTTACCTTAGATAAGTTGAAAAATAATACCTCAACTACCTTAAAAAACCATAAGCTAACCTTAGAAGTCACTTCAAATCCGGCTTGGTATGCAGTACAGGCACTACCTTATTTAATGGAATACCCTTATGATTGTTCTGAGCAAACATTTTCGCGCTATTATGCCAATGCATTGGCAAGTCATATTGCGAATTCTAATCCGAGAATTCAAGAAGTATTCAATCAATGGAGAAGTTCTGATGCCTTACTTTCTAATTTGGAAAAAAACCAAGAGTTAAAATCAATTATTATTCAAGAAACCCCTTGGTTACGTGATGCACAATCTGAAACCGAACAGAAGAAACGAATTGCTTTGTTATTCGATTTGAATAAAATGAAAAATGAATTGGAATCTGCTGCTCGAAAACTACAACAAATGCAAATGCCTAATGGTGGTTTTCCTTGGTTTAAAGGCTCCCGTTATCCTAATAGATACATCACACAACATATTGCTTCCGGTTTCGGACATCTTAATAAACTAGGTGTTGCAGAAAACAATACTAAACAAATGTTAGAAAAAACAGTAAAGTTCTTAGATGATGAAATTTTAGACGATTATAATGATTTGTTAAAACAAGCAAAAAGAATTAGAGAAAAAGAAAAAAACAAGGCTGTAGGAATCAGAAAAGAAAAAAAGTTTTTAGCAGAAAACCATACGAGTCATTTTCAGATCCAGTATTTGTATATGCGTAGTTTTTATAAAGATATAGCCATTCCTAAAAAGGTTCAAAAAGCAGTCAATTATTATACAAATCAGACCTATAAATTTTGGTTAGATCGTAATTTATATACCAAAGGAATGATTGCCTTAATTGCCAAAAGAAATAATAATACTGCTTTTGCAGATAAAGTAATTGCTTCATTAAAAGAAAATAGTATTACCAATGAAGAACTGGGCATGTATTGGAAAAGTAATACAGCAAGTTGGTATTGGTATCAAGCACCTATAGAAACACAAGCACTATTAATTGAAGCATTTACCGAAGTGGAAGGTGATACTGAGACCATTGATAACTTGAAAATCTGGTTATTAAAGAATAAACAAACCAATCGTTGGAAAACTACCAAAGCAACCACAGAAGCAATTTATGCATTATTACTACAAGGCACAGATTGGCTAGAAGTAACCGATTTTGTGGATATTACCATTGGTAGTCAAAAAATTGATCCGTTACAACTAGAAGGCAGTAAAGTAGAAGCCGGTACAGGTTATTTTAAAACTTCATGGACAGGTACTGAGATCACACCTGAAATGGCAACTGTAAAACTCAGTAAAAAATCTGATGGTATTGCTTGGGGAGCATTATACTGGCAATATTTTGAAGATCTAGACAAGATTACCTCAGCGGAAACACCGTTGAAATTATCTAAAAAACTATTCCTTAAACAGAATACAGACAAAGGTGAAAAGTTATCGGTTATAAGCGATAAGACCCAATTGAAATTAGGTGATCTAGTTAAAGTACGTATTGAATTAAGAGTAGATAGAACAATGGAATTTGTACACATGAAAGACATGCGTGCCGCTGGTTTTGAACCTATAAGTGTACTATCGAGGTATAAATATCAAGACGGGTTAGGTTATTATGAAAGCACCAAAGATGCTGCTACCAATTTCTTTTTTGATCATTTGCCAAAAGGTGTGTATGTATTTGAATATGATCTGCGGGTCAATAATAAAGGTGATTTCTCCAACGGTATCACAACCATACAAAGTATGTATGCTCCTGAGTTTAGTAGTCATAGTGAGGGAATTAGAGTAAAGATTGAATAAGCTCTCTAACCCTCCATCAGATTAAATATGTTTTTTTAAACTCGACTAATTAAAATAAAAGAACCTATGCCTTACAATATAGAAGAAAAAAAATTAACCATAGACCTTAGTAAAGAAAACTATGAGCCTAAAATGCTTTTAGAACATAAGGATGTAGCGTTTATAAGAATAAGTAAATGTGTTGAGCAATTTGAATTACCTGTAGCATTAAAAGGCTATAAAGCCCTTGCCGAACTCTATATTTTAGGAAAAAGTCAAGATGTTTTATACCCTCCGCCCTTACACTTGGAAAAATTGATCAATATTAAAAAATTAAACCTTTCATATTGCGACTTAGAGAAATTAGAACCAATGCCGCATATTGAAATATTGAAAATTATCATAAAAAAACCTTATGACAGTGTACAAGTTATCTCTTCCATTTTTCCGAACCTTAAAAAGTTAGAACTTAGTGGGGCACACTTAAGGTTATCAGGAGAACTTCCTCCGGAAATAGGTAGTTTTAAAAATCTGGAGCACCTGGAATTGGTGTCATGTGGATTAACCAATCTTCCTCCAGAGTTTAAAAAATTGAAAAACCTAAAATCGCTTAAAATGATAGATTTGGCAATGAGAATTTTTCCGGAAGTGCTTTGTGAACTAGATAAATTAGAAGAACTAACCTTTAGTCAAAACATTGTAAGCCTTCCAGATAATTTTTCAAACCTAAAAGCATTGAAAAAACTTGACTTCTATTGGGCTTTTAATAATGGTACAACAAGCCCTGTAAATATGTGGAGTGATAAATCAATTAACCTACACTCTATTCCTGAGGTGATTGGCAAACTTCCATCATTGCAAGAATTGGATCTTAGTTGTTGCGGAGTGGTCAGCCTTGCCTTTTTAAAACCCCTAAAAACCCTTAAAAAACTTCGGCTAAAACATTCGGGGTTGGAAAATTGTAATGAATTGTCTCATCTCCATAGTCTAGAAGAATTAAGCCTGGAAAAAGCAAAAGCACTTACCGATATCAAAGGGTTAACTGGTCTACCTATTAAAAAACTTAATTTGGATGAATGTGAGGGTCTAAAATCAATAAACCCAATTAAAGATTTACAAGTATTAGAAGAGTTGCGTATTGAACTCTGCAATTCCATTAGAGATTTTGATGCCATTTATCAACATCCAAATTTAAAAGTATTAAAAGCATCTAAAGTACTCATGAAACAATGGTCATCTAAAGAACTCTTTAAAAACATACCATCTTTGAATACTGTGATAACTGATTTATCATCAGAAGATGTAACAATTGTAGAAAAAGCAATGAATAACCTTGGGTTACATGCTGACAAAAACTATCAATCAATTTACGGTGATTACAATCATTTCTCAATATTTTTTGAAATAGACGCTGGTGAGGGCGGAATAATAGACCTTCCTATTTTGGATACCGCTTTTCTAAAACACAAAGATAAACTGACTATTGATACGGTGATTAACCTAATAAAGACATCTTTTAAAACAGTTGGTTATGATAACTATACAATTACCATGCTTGCAATTGATGAAATCATAAGCAGGAAAGACGTAAACGCCCAAAAACAAGTGATTGCACAATTTGATAAAGCGTGTGAAGCTTCTGATTATAGTTATAGATATCGATATAATGGAAATACAGTACATGACCAATTGCTCGATAATTTTTTTGGACAGTTTGAGGTCGCTGCATTAATCGATTTGATTCACCTAATTACAGATCCGTATAGCCAGATGTTGAATTGTGATGGAGGAGATGAAGGCGATCATTTGTTTATCCCTGCTTTTAAAAAGTGTGCAAATGATGCAGATTTTAATTTGCTGTTAACTACTTTTTTTAAGTATCAAGATGAATCTATAGAGTATCACGAGCCACAACATTTTACAGATCTTCATAATAAGATACTGGCAGTGCTGAACGAAGATTACCATATCAAGTTTGCAGATGAAATGAAGAAAAGAGATTCACAAACTAGGCTGTATACTCTTTTAGACTCTAATAACCCTAAAAATATTGAACAGTTAATTGAGGTATTAGATAAAGAAGAAAATAAAAAATTTACCGAAGCTAATAATTATAAAATTTTACAAAAGATAAACCAACAGGAATTACCTTTAGATTATGTTACCACGGCATTAGATTTTTTTATAAAGAAAAAAGAGCTTCCTTATTACGTAGAAGATACACTACGAAAATATATGTTTCCTAATGGAAAAGAAACTGTTATCGCATACCTTAAAACAAAAGAAGATAGTGAAAATAAAAAATATATAGGAGAGATTATATCCAGATTTATTAATGCGTTTAATACGAAAAACGCTTCAATGGAGGATATACAACCTTTTCGAGCGTATTTAAAAGAATTAGCTAATTATAATGACGATACTGTTTATGCCATTGAAATACAAGCACTTCTTGAAATGATTCTAAGTGCTCGTTTTCATGGAGATGATTTTTATAAAATGCTGAGTCGATTTGAAGAAATTATAAGTTTAGTTGTATCACCTCCGATATCTGTAGATTTAGATCGTCAGTTTAATCTATATTTATTATTAAAAATTGGTGAGACAGAAAAATGGGATATTGTAAAACGATTGTGTTGTGCACTATTCACGGTCATTCCTTTAAAAGATACTGTCAGGGCTTTATATATTTCTGTTGTTAGTTCTATAATGACTGAAGATTATGATTTTTTAAAATTCTTAAAGCAGTATATTCCGGTAACAACAGAAGATAACTCGTTGGTCTATTATCTTGCATGTGCTTTTTCTATGTTTTCTGAAAAAGAAACTATGTTAAAATATATAAGACGCTCCTTAGAATTAAATGAAACAAAAGCAACATTTTTAGATGATCCAAATTTTGCTAAATATTGGGAAGATAACGATTTCTTAAAAGCATTAGAGCATACGATTTAGGTGTGTAAGTGATAAGTATTTAAACACTTTAAAGACAAAATCAATTTCAGAAAAAATAAAAACCAATCTCATGCCATATAATACAGAACAAAAAAAACTGACCATAGACCTTAGTAAAGAAACGTATGACCCTAAAATGCTTTTAGAACATAAAGGTGTAACGTTTATAAGAATAGATGAATGTGTTGAGCAATTTGAATTGCCCGAAGCCTTAAAAGAGTATAAAACCCTTACCGAACTCTACATTTCAGGCGGTAATCGTGATATTTTATATCCACCACCAGTACATCTAGAAAAATTAACCAATATCAAAAAGTTAAGCCTTTGGTCGTATTGTGATGTAAAGCAATTGAAACCAATGCCCCATATTGAAGCATTAGATATTGTTATAAAAGATTCATTTATAGATGTGCAGCACATAGCAGCCATTTTTCCGAACCTTACAAAAATGGAAATTTGGGGAAATCGTCATCAATCAGGAGAACTGCCACCGGAAATAGGAAATTTCAAACACTTGGAATACCTGAAATTAGTATCTTGTGGGTTAACTAATCTTCCACCAGAATTTAAAAGATTGAAAAAACTAAAATTCCTTACGATGGGAAGTTCAGGACATGTTTTCCCTGATATACTCTGCGAAATGAACGGTTTGGAAGAGCTGTCATTCGGAGGGGAAATTGTAACCCTACCAGATAATTTTTCAAATCTAAAAGCATTGAAAAAACTTGACTTTTCAAATACCTTTAATAAAGGTACGTTGAGTCCAGTAGATAAATGGAGTGATGAGCCAATCTATCTACATCCTATTCCTGAAGTGATAGGTAAACTCCCATCATTACAAGAATTGGATCTAAGTTGTTGTGGGGTGGTTGATCTTGCTTTTCTAAAATCGTCTAAAAATCTTAAAAAGTTAACGATTCGATTTTCTGGATTGGCAAATTGTGATGAATTGTCTGGTTTTGATAATTTAGAAGAATTAAACTTAGAAAAATCAGACATACTTACTGATATTAAAGGATTGGCAGGATTGCCAATTAAAAATCTTAACCTTATAAGGTGTGATGAGTTAAAAAACATAACTCCAATTGAAGAGTTACAAGCATTGGAAGAGTTAAATATTGAAGACTGTGATTCCCTTAAAGATTTAGATGCCATCTACCAACATCCAAATTTAAAAGTGTTAGAAGCGTCTAAAGCAATCATGAAACAATGGTTATCCAAAGAACAGTTTAGGAATATGCCATCTTTGGATGTTGTGATAACTAATTTATCGTCAAAAGATGTAACGATTGTAGAAAAGGCAATGAATGACCTTGGACAATGTGTAGATAAAAACTATCACTCAGATAATAATCCTTTGGCAGGGTTTTTCGGAATATCAGCTGATGAGGATGAAGTAATAGACCTTCCGGTTTTGGATGAAGCTTTTATAAAACATAAAGATGAGCTGACTCTTGACACAGTTGTTAGCCTAGTAAAAACATCTTTTAAATCAGTTAGCTATGATAACTATACAATTACCATTCTTGCCATTCAAGAAATCAGCAGCAGAAAAGATGTAGATGCCCAAAAACAAGTGATTGCACTGTTTGATGAAGCGTGTGGAGGTTATGACTATGGACATCGATATCACGGATATACAGTACTTGATCAATTATTTGACCATCTTTTTGGACAGTTTGAGTCTGCAGCTTTGATCGACTTACTTACAGATGCGCATGGCGATATGTTAAATTGCGAAGGAGGTGATGAAGGAGATCGTTTATTTATCCCTGCCTTTGAAAAGTGTAAAAACGATTCCGATTTTGATAAGCTGTTAACCGCCTTTTTTGAGTACCAAGATGAATCCTTGGAGTATCACGGGTTTCAGTATTTTTCAAATCTTCATACTGAGATATTGGCGGTATTGGCAAAAGTATATATACCAAAGTTTACAGGTGAAATAGAGAAAAGAAATGCACAAACTAAGCTATTTACGCTGTTAGAATCAAATGATTCCAAAGATATAATAAAACTAATTGAGTTATTAGATAAAGAAGAAAATGAAGAGTTTGCCAAATCTAATGATTATGAAATTTTACGAAAGATAAATCAGTTTGATATTTCGTTAAATCACGTTATGACGGCATTAGATTTTTTTATAAAAACAAAAAAAGGTTCTCATGTTCTACAAGATACACTACTAAAATACATGCTTCCTAACGGAAAGGATACCGTTGTAGCCTATCTTAAAACAAAAGAAAACAGCGATAATCAAAAGTATATTGAAGGTATAATAACGATAATCATTAATAAACTTAACAAGAAAAATACTTCGATGAAAGAGATACAATCTTTTCGAGAGTATCTAAAAGAACTCAAACAATGCGATGACAATGAAATATATAATATAGAAATAGAAAGCCTGTTTAAAACAATTAAGGAAGCTAAAAAGTACGACGATGTTGTGTTTAAGCAATTGACTAGATTTGAAAAGTTAATAAGCTTAGTAAGGCCTCCGCTGACAAAGCTCAAAAATAATGAAGTAGGCTATGCTTTACGTATGATGACTAGCGGTTACGGTGCTAAGCGATGGGAGGTCATAAAGCGATTATTTAATGCTTTAGCTGCTGTATCAGACTCAAGAAATATTGCCAGTATTCTGTACACAGCTGTGATAAGTGCTGGTGTAACCAAGGATCGTGATTTTATGCTGACTTTGCTTCAACATATACCTGAAACGGTAGAAGAGGATATGTTGGCCTACAATCTGGCCTGTGCTTTTTCTATATTTTCTGAAAAAGAACCCATGCTAAAATACATAAAACGCTCCTTAGAGTTAGGCAGAACAAAAGCACAATTTTTAGGCGATGAAGATTTTACTAAATATTGGGAAGATACCGATTTTTTAAAGACACTAGAGTAGAATTAAAGAATCAACGTTATCTACCGCTAGATCCTACAAACAGTATAAGCACATGAAAAATAAAACGGAAAAGGACTATGTTCACCCAAATGACGGTGGTTGTTGGTTCTGTTTCAAGCAAGATGAAACGCTTGTTTTCGATACAGAGTTCGACACCTTTGTACATACCGATTGCATAAAAAAAGTGCTCGAAAAAGACCCAAAAGATAATGAAGCAGTGTTTATGAAGTATTTGCTTAACCTTGAGAAGTAACCCCCAATCATTAAATGTGATTAAGACAACGATAATCCATTACCACTTTAATCTAACGCAAATAAAAAACATGACAGAAAAAAACAAATTTATAGAAAACAGTTATCACAATTTTAAAAACGCAATAGCTGAAATTAATGATGATGCTACAAAAGATATTTATGCATTATCATTTTGGTATTCCGAAGATGAGGATGATCTCCGTTTCCCAACAATATTAGTAAGTTATAATACTAACGCTCACTATAAAGAACAAATTTCAAAAGCTTCAAGTGACAAAGAAGCGAAGTGGAATTTCGCATTTTGGTCTCAAGACTTTATTGCACAAATTGGAGGAGAAGAAGATGGATTATTAAAAAATTGGTTTGAAAATACGTCTTATTTCTACTCAGAAGACGAAAATGAAGAAGCTTACGAAAATGACCAAATGTTTGAAAAAATTGTAGAACAAGGGAGTGAATTTTGCGAGGATTTTATAGAAGAAATTATTCTACTAACAAAACGTTTATTTAGCGAAAAAATTATATTAAACAAATTTGGAAAAAACATACCAATTTTAATTCATGAATTAGAATATGGCGATGGATCAACCAACTTAACATTAAAGAGCAACCCAAAAGGCGTTGCAGATGAATTTATTGAGTGGGTACAAAACCCAAGACAAATTCTTTAATTAAATAGATATGAAAAAATATTTATTATTATTAATTTGTATAATTATATACACTAATATTTTCGCACAAATGATTACAAAAGATAATATAGTTGGTTCTTATCAGTTTGCACCTAGAGTTAAATTATTCGCATACCCTAACAATAGGTTTGTTTTCCTTCTTTTTGCCACAATAGTAAATGGAGAATGGAAGTTAAAAGATAATACCGTTCATTTTATACCAGATTCTGAACTAGATTCTTTTATCTTATATGGTAGAAAAACAACAACATTAAAAGATAGTACAAGAGTTATTTTCAAAAATTTTGAGGATTATGATAATTCTGAATATCCAACTAATAATACTTTTAAATATGTAAATTTTGAATCTCCCCCTAAAGATTCAGTTCTTAGTATGAGACAGGTATTTAATGATGATGCAAACTGTTTTGGTAGCCCTTATATATACAAAGATATAAAAGCAATACAAAAACTTAGATTTACAACAAAAAAAAAGAATTTGGACAAAGATACTGAATATGATGTGTATACTTTTGACAACCCAATGGCATATAATGACTTTGTGATTATGGTTAACCTAGATACTGAAAGAGCACCTTTTTCGGCAATGGTTGAAAATGGAGGACTTTTACTTAATAGTGATGACTTTTCAATAAAAAAAGTATTTAATGAGCCTCTAAGTGAAGAAGAAGTATTTTTCAGCAACCTTGCTAACTCAAAAATGATAGGTGATGTAATCTACACTGACAAAGAACATTCCCCTATAGACCTACTAGGTACAGAATTTAAAATAGAATATTATGGATATGATAAAATAAACGATTTGTATTTCAATCCTGATCTTGAAAAAACTAAAGATTTATTAGGTTTTGATTATAGTGAACCACAAAATAGTGAATTACTTCCTTATAAAAGGATGGCTAAGCAAAATGTACTGAAACAGACTATAAAAATTAATACTAAACCTTTATTCATTGCCAAGTGCAAATAAGTTCAATTTATTTCTATTCAGAAGACGAAAATGAAGAAACTTACGAAAATGACCAAATGTTTGAAAAAATTGTAGAACGAGGGAGTGAATTTTGCGAGGATTTTATAGAAGAAATTATTCTGCTAACAAAACGTTTATTTAGCGAAAAAGTTATATTAAACAAATTTGGAAAAAACATACCAATTTTGATTCACGAATTAGAATATACTATTGAATCATCAAATTTAACATTAAAAAGTAATCCTAAAGGCGTTGCAGATGAATTTATTGAGTGGGTAAATAGTTTATATGAAGATGATTAAAGCCAATAAGAAAATGAAACAACGGTTAAAATAAAAAAAAATTCTATGAATATAGAAGAAAAAAATTAACCTTAGACCTTAGTAAAGAAAGCTATGATGCCAAGATACTTTTACAACATAAAGGTGTAACGTTTATAAGAATAGATAAATGTGTTGAGCAATTAGAATTGCCTGTAGCTTTAAAAGAGTATAAAAGCCTTACTGAAATTTTATATCCACCGCCTTTACATTTGGAAAAATTAACCAATATCAAAAAGTTAAGTCTTTGGTCGTATTGTGATCTAAAGAAGTTAAAGCCAATGCCCCATATTGAAGCATTGAATATTGTCATAAAAATCCCTTTTGCAGACGTACAAATTATTTCTAATATTTTCCCTAAGGGTCTGTCCGGAAATAAAGTTTACAGAATATGTGAAGTTAGTTTGTGCTAAAGGCTGGCAAGGCAGGTAAGCTTTGTAATCTCCAACCTCCACCGAGGTTGCTAAGCTACGATTAATTACAACCAGTTAGCAGGTGAATGGTTTGCAAGCAACTAAAAACTGTGAAGCTGCTTAAAGTTTTGCAGTATATTACTGCAAAATTTGGTTCTAATGGTTTCAATATTGGTTTCATCAGTGTCCCTTGCAGGAGACACTGATGGGGTATGAGTTTATATTTAAGATAAAAAATT
>JAKISU010000195.1 GCA_021648445.1 Flavobacteriaceae bacterium | reverse complement strand
TGTAAAATAGTGTATCTTTATTGCTCAAAATTGGGTGTTTTTTTTAGTGCTTAAATGTTTGATTTACACAATAAATTTAACACTTTACACCCAGTTTTTCCCATTTATAATGAATTATTCGGGTTAAGCTCAACATTAAGCTTTTGCCAACAAAATTCAACTAGTGAAACAGAAATTTTATGGGATACTTATGGTGTACCACATATTTATGCAACCAATGAATATGATCTACATAAAGCCTACGGATGGGCACAAATGAAAAATCATGGGAATCTTATATTAAGAGTTTATGGTGAATCTAGAGGAAAATCAGCTGAATATTGGGGTGAAAATTACAAAAGAGATAGAATGTTGCACTTAATGAACTTGCCTACAACTGCAGCAAGAACCTATGATAATTTAACAGCTAAAGAAAAATTATTGATTGAAGCATTTACTGAGGGTATTAATGATTATGTAGCTGCAAATCCAACTAAAATTGATGATAAATACAAAGTAGTATTACCTGTAAAACCAGTAGATATTCATGCACATATGCTTAGGGGTGTATATTATGAATTTTTGGCAGATAATGAATTTAATAAAAGTCAACAATGGGAAAAAGGTTCAAATGCTTGGGCAATAGCACCAAAAAATACAAAAAACGGAAATGCACTATTGTTGGCAAATCCGCATTTACCTTGGTCTGACAACTATGCATCCTACAAATTTTTTGAAGCTCATTATAACTTGAATGGTAAAAATCTGTATGGAGTTACATTAATTGGGTTTCCTATTATAAGTATCGCATTTAATGATTATTTAGGATGGACACATACTGTTAATACTTTAGATAACACTGATCTGTATGAACTGACATTAAAAGATGGTAAATACTTATTAGATGGTAAATATCTGGATTTTAAAGTGGAAACCAACATTCTAAAATCAAAACAAGAAGATGGCAGTTTAAAAATTGATACTTTAATCAGAAAGATTTCTAAACACGGTGTTGTTGTTTCTGAAAAAGGAAACAAAGCATTGGCACTTCGTTTTCCGTATATGGAAAACCCGCCTCACGTTCTGCAACAGTGGTATGATATGGGTCAGGCAACAAATTTTAACGAATTCGAAACTGCCTTAAAACAAAATGCAGTTGGATTATTTAATGTTATTTATGCTGATAAAACCGGAAATATTTTTTATTCTTTTCTAGGAAATCTTCCTGATAAAAAAGGAGAGTGGAAAGATTGGAGAAAAACTGTGTCTGGAGACAATAGCGATTTGATTTGGAATACATATCACACATACGATGAGTTCCCAAAATTATTGAACCCTAAAAGTGGATGGCTACAAAATGCCAATGAAGGTCCTTATACCTCTACAATTCCTCAAGAGATTGATTATGAAGCCTATGATAAAGACATTTCTGTAAATAATATGGGTTTTAGACCACAACAATCTGCAAGTTTATTACTCAATAAAAAAGACTTAACAATTGAAGAATTAATAACTTTAAAACATTCAACAAAATCATCTCTTTTTGAACGTATTAAAGATGATATAGAAGGATTGAGAGCAATTAATAAAGACAGTTTAACCACTGTTGCTTTAGATGTTTTTAAAAATTGGAATGGTGAATTTAATGCTGACAGTAAAGGTGCAGTATTATTTATAAATCTGTTTTTCTCTTTAGACAGCCATAATTTATTTAAAGAAAAATGGTCAGCTAAAAAACCGTTGACTACACCAGATGGATTCAATAATCCTGAAACAGTCTTGGCAACATTAAAAGGAGTATCTAAAAATATGATTAAAACGCTAGGATCCTTAGAAGTTCCTTATGGTGCTGTATTTAGAATTAAATTAGGTGACCATGAAATACCTGCAAATGGAAGCTTTGGTAGACTAGGTGTATTTAGAACCTTGGCATTTTCAAAAGGAAAAGATGGTAAATATTACGCCTTTCATGGTGATGGTTACGTCTGTGTAACTGAGTTTGGTGATGAAATAAAAGCAAAAGTAATTTTAGGTTATGGTAATGCCAGTCAACCCGGAAATAAACATGTTGGTGATCAATTAGAATTATTTTCTAAAAAACAATTGCGTGATGCATGGATTAAAAAGAGTGATATTGAAGCTCATTTAGAAGAACGGGAAATTATAAAGTAAGGGCTTTACTCAATTACGTCTTTGTGAAGGAATTCCGATTACTATCGGAATGGCTGTGGCAATCTCATTCTTTTTTTTAACAAAGATATTATTATAAATTATTGCCTTCACAAATCTAAAGGCAGGAATGACAGGTTATTCTTTACTTTTAATATCAGCAATAAATGCTTCTAATTTTTTACCATATTTAGAAGCTTTTACTTTAGGAGTTAATGTACTATTGATAGTATCTAATAATTTAACATTAGCATCAAACAATTCTGTTAATGCTAAATAAGGTGCTACTTCATTATCAGGATGATTTACAGCAAAATTTGTAGTGTAATAATACCTTCTTTTAATTAAACCATTAATCAAATTTTCAATAGAATCGATCTTAATAGAATCACCAGATGCCTTAGCTTCGAAATCAGCTTTGATCAAATCTAAGCGTTTACCACTAAACTTACTTTTCATTTCATTGTATTCATCTAATAATTGTTGATTTGTAAGTCCGTTAATAGTTGCTCCAAAACGAAACTTATCAAGTTTGGTATTTATAGTAATTGTTCCTTTTTCACCAAAAAAAGAGATTTGTTTACTTGGCGATTTATCTAATGATAAAAAATAAAGTTCAGGACTTTCGACTTCATCCGATAAGATGAATGTATTTATACCATCTAAAGTAATTGAGTCTACTGTAACCGCTAAAGTATCCTTCATTTTTTGTAAATACAGTGTGCCCTTTTTAAGGTTTTTCACCTCACCTTGTACAAACATTGTATTTTCTTTTTTATCGCTACAAGCATAAACTACAATACTGATAACAAGAACTACTATTATTTTTTTCACACGTATAAATTTTTAAGGTGCAAATATAGTTTTTATATATAAATATTGACCCTTCGGATTCTTAAATTCAATTCGACTTATCATTAACCTTGAAGGGGTTTAATGTTTAAAAAAAATCGTTAATGTTTAGATATACTCATTACAGATAGGAACCCGAAAAATTGGGTTTAATGATTTGGAAATTATCGGTTAATCTATTTTCGAATTCATCATTTATCCAAATTTGATTATCAAGGAAATCAATCACTTTAGC
>JAKISU010000043.1 GCA_021648445.1 Flavobacteriaceae bacterium | reverse complement strand
TGATAATAAACTATTCTGATCTAATTCTGGCAAATCTCTAAAATACGTTTCTATTGCTGTTTTATCCATAATGGCATCTAGGTTAATGTAAATATACAAAAATAAACGCTACTTTAGACTAGAGCCAATAGTAATATTTTTGTCATATGTACTAAGCAATTTCTATTATAAATTATATCAATCTGCAAGAACAATTATTTTATTCTCTTTTAACTCAATAGTACCTGAGTTTATTGATAGTAAAATCGCATTATCATCACCTTTGGTAAATTTATCTTGGTGTTCTTCTTCAATTTGAAAAGTACCTTTAATCTTAATAATACCTTCTTGTAATAAAGAAACTATCGGCGCATGGTTGTTTAATATTTGAAATTCGCCATTGATTCCCGGTACAACAACCGAGTCAACTTCTCCTGTAAATAATATAGCTTCAGGTGTAACAATTTCTAGAATCATAATTCAATCTTCAGTTTGCAGTCTTCAGTCTTCAGTCACTGCATACTGCTTGACTGTGGACTGTATAGACTAAGTTTTACGCTTCAGCTAACATTTTTTCTCCTGCTTCAATAGCTTCTTCAATAGATCCTTTTAGGTTAAATGCAGCTTCGGGAAGATGATCTAATTCACCATCCATAATCATATTAAATCCTTTCATAGTTTCTTTAATATCAACTAATACTCCGGGAATACCAGTAAACTGTTCAGCAACATGGAAAGGTTGTGATAAGAAACGTTGCACTCTACGTGCTCTATATACTACTAACTTATCTTCTTCACTTAATTCTTCCATTCCTAAAATAGCAATGATATCTTGTAGCTCTTTATAACGTTGTAATAGTTCTTTTACTTGTTGCGCACAATTATAATGTTCATCACCTAAAATATCAGCAGTTAAAATTCTTGAAGTAGAATCTAACGGATCAACTGCAGGGTAAATACCTAATTCAGCAATTTTACGAGACAATACCGTAGTAGCATCTAAATGCGCAAATGTTGTTGCAGGAGCCGGGTCAGTTAAATCATCTGCAGGTACATATACTGCTTGTACAGAAGTAATAGATCCTGTTTTAGTTGAAGTAATACGCTCTTGCATAGCACCCATTTCGGTTGCTAACGTAGGCTGATAGCCCACTGCAGAAGGCATACGTCCTAATAATGCAGATACCTCAGAACCTGCTTGTGTAAATCTAAAAATATTATCTACAAAGAATAATACATCTTTTCCTTGTCCGTCTCCTGCTCCATCACGAAAATATTCTGCAATAGTTAAACCAGATAACGCCACACGAGCACGAGCTCCGGGAGGTTCATTCATTTGACCGAATACAAAAGTAGCTTTAGATTCTTTCATTCCTACTTTATCAACTTTAGATAGATCCCATCCTCCTTCTTCCATAGAATGCATAAAATCATCACCATATTTAATAATGCCTGATTCTAACATTTCCCGTAGTAAGTCATTACCTTCACGTGTACGTTCACCTACTCCTGCAAATACTGAAAGTCCACCATGACCTTTTGCAATATTGTTGATCAACTCCATGATCAATACCGTTTTACCAACACCTGCGCCACCAAATAAACCAATTTTACCGCCTTTTACATAAGGTTCTAATAAATCGATTACTTTGATGCCTGTAAACAAAACTTCGGTAGAGGTTGATAAGTCTTCAAATTTAGGAGCTTGTCTGTGAATAGATAGTCCATCATCACCTTCTTTAGGTAAATTTCCCAATCCGTCAATAGCATCACCAATAACATTAAATAGTCTACCATAGATATCTTTACCTATTGGCATTTTTATTTGATTCCCGGTAGGAACAACTTCTTGACCTCTGCTTAAACCATCGGTAGAATCCATTGCAATGCAACGCACAGTATCTTCACCTATATGTTGTTCAACTTCTAATATTAATGTAGAACCATCTTTTCTGGTAATTTCTAAAGAATCATATATTTTCGGAAGGTCTCCTTCTGATGTAAATACAACATCTATAACCGGACCAATAATCTGAGCAACTTTACCCGTAACTTTCGCCATTATTTATTTATTTTTAGAATAAAGAAAATAGATAAAAATGTATTTCATAGTGTTTCTACTAAATTCTTTACTTTTTCAAGGCGCAAAGATAATTTAATTTAATTTAATTTTAAAACATTTTTTACCAAATATTAATGGGTAAATTACTGTTATTCTCTAAAAGATATTAGACCGCTTCGCTATTAGAAATTAGATATTAGAGTGCTTTAGTATGAGGCTGACAATCATTACTTTATATTGACATTATATTTTATACATATGCTTATTAATGTATTTATTATACGAACAGAATAGCAGAACAAATTCTATTGAATATCCTTGTTTAAGAATAAAATGAAACCCATAAATACGAATAAGGTTTACCATAGATAATGGTAATATTTAAAACATAAAAAATGCCTCAATAAAATCAAGGCATTTTTTTATAAAATATTAATTGTCTTAAGTCTTGTTTCTCAAAGCCTTTTCTCTTTTTTCTAACTATTGATTAATCACCCAAGAGACAAAGTATTGTGCGCCTATAGCACCAACACCGGGAGCACTAAAATATTCTTGACCACCGATATTAGATCCGCCAATTTTAAAGGTTGATTTTATTTTTGGTACTGAATAGTTTATCTGTGCATCAACAACAGTTCTTGAAGCCACCATCGCATTAGCAATACTAGCTTGCCATAAAAATTCATCTTGCCATCTAGCATTTAGATTAAAGCCAAAGTTTTTAAATAGTTTAGGATTACCAAAAGATACTTTTACTTTATTTTCAGGCGTATTAAACCCTGCAGTAAAATCAGGATCACTAGCTTGGTCAAAATCGAATTTTGCGTAGGTATAATTTACACCTAAATTAAACCCTCCAATTTTAGTATCTAATCCAATATTAGCACCATAAGATGAAACATCTGCCAATGAATTTGTATATGTTTGAAATGCTTGTACTTGACCAGTAACTAAATCTGCAAAACCAGAAGTCAAAGCAGGGTTTGCATTATCAAAAGGACTACCATTAATAGGTGTCACTACTATTTTATTACTTATAAAACCATCATAGGTATTATAATATGCATTTAAGTCAACTGATACTTTTCCTAATTTACCTCTATATCCAATATCATAAGCTGTTACTTCTTCTGGTTGAACTAAATTAGTATTTACTGCTTTTAAAAGACCTGGATTAGGCGAACCGAGAGCAACAGACTCTTGAAAAGCTTGAACTGAAGTTCTAGAATAAGAATCTGTATAAGCATCTCTAGCTGTTAATGTTGTACCTGGAAGACGCCTATCTAAATTTTCTGGAGAAGAGCCTACTAAAATGGCTCTACCTACATTAAACCCAATAAATAAAGACTGAGTATCAGGGTTTCTAAAACCTGTTTGAAAAGAGGCTCTGAAATTATGTTGTTTATTTTCACCTGCCGAATATACTATTGATGCTCTTGGCGAAACATTCCCGTCGAAAAATTCGTTTTCATCATATCTAAAAGAAGCTGTTAATTTTAATCTTTCATCAGCAAATTTTTTGCTAGCCTGAACATAAGCTGCATATTCACCATACTCAATAGCTCCGTCATAATCGGTAAAAACTGTACCTGCTGAATTTAATGAGTACATTCTATATGACCCTCCAACTTGTATATCTGCAACATCATTTAACAACCTTGAAAAATTATAATTACCTTCAGTATGAAACAATTTAGAGTTATCTACAAATTTTGAGCCTGTTGAAATATCAGGATCAGAAGTAACTTGATTAAAAAGTTCTTGAAACTCCGGTGTACCAGGTTGTAGTGTAACATTAGCATCGGCAAATTGTCTTGCTCCTGCATGTAATTGTGCTTGAACTGCCGGATCAAATGGGTTTCCTCCACCGCCTAAAACTGCGCCAGCTCCCTGAACATATGCCCCTGCATAAGTGCCAAACCATTGCGTGGCATTAGCTCTATTCATATTTATCCCTGTAAATCGCATATCATAAGAATCTCCTGCTGTTTCAGAAGATGTATAAGCTCTTACAAAAAAATCATCATTTCTAATTTCTAGTTTATGTTGTTGCATTAAGAAATTTTTTAACTGATACCTGTTAGCACCTTGATAAATGGTATTACCAAAACCAACTCTAGAATTCCAAATAAATTCCAAATCATTAGCAAAAGGTCTATAATTTAAGGATACATCAAATTTTGCGCTTTTAGCTTCGTAATCTGTTAAATCTTGTTCTCTATAACCTGTACGACCAACATCAACTGCTGGTACTAATGCACTTGTCCCCGGAGGAATTATACCACCGGCTTCTAATGCTTGTGCCACTTGATTAAGGTCTGATCCTCCCGCACCTAACGTAACTTCATCACCATAAATATTTAGAGCATCATGAGCCGGACTTGACCCAAAAGGAAGAATCTCATCAACTTCACCTATGTTACCTAATACATATCCATTTGTATCTGTTGCATACCACTCTGTCCCTTCTAAATAAGAAAAAGATACTTTTGCAGCAAATTTTTCACTAAAGGCATGTGCAGCACGAATACCAACATCATAAAAATTATTATCTCCGGCTGCATCTTGCATCGTTAAACCTGTTTTTAAATAAACGCTTATTCCCGGATCATCAAAAGGACTTTGACTAGTCATAAATAAAATACCGTTAAATGCATTTGCCCCGTATAGTGCAGATGAAGCTCCCGGTAATAATTCAATACTTTTTACATCTAATTCATTAATACCTATAAAATTACCCATTACAAAATTTAAAGCTGGCGAAGCGTTATCCATACCATCAATCAATTGTACAAAACGGGTATTTGCAAAAGTTGCAAACCCTCGGGTATTTACAGATTTAAATGTTAAACTACTGGTATTTAAATCAACGCCTTTTAAATTTTCTAAACTAGCATAGAAACTAGGTGCAGAAGAATTTTTAATATCTCTAATATCCATTCTTTCAATGGTTACCGGAGATTCTCTTACACTCTCTGGTGTTCTAGAAGCTGATACTACTACTTCATCTAAGGTATTATCTGCTTCAGCTAAAGCAACATCAACTACTTGACTACTTTTTGTAATCTCAATTGTTTGTGAAACATAGCCGAGATTAGAAAACACAATTTTAAAAGGTGCTTCTTGACTCACTTGCAATTCATATTTTCCATCAAAATCAGTGGTAGTCCCTAAAGCTTTTCCTGTCACTTTAATATTGACACCAGGTATAGGTTGTCCGTCGGCCGAATCTGTAACTGTTCCTGTAACTGTAGTTTGGGCATACATAGTAACTCCCAAAAATAGTGCAAAAACAATAGTAAAAAATTTCTTCATAATATTCATTTAAAAGGTTAACATCGTCGCAAAATACAATTTTTTTTGGATTTTATAATGCATGCATAATAAATTTATCCAAAAATCAATATTTTACTATTTTTTTTGATGCTTTAGCAATTCCTTTACGAACATTTAAAATATACACTCCCGTTGCTAAACTATTAAAGTTAAATTCTTCTTTAAAAGTAGTGTTTGAGTTGGTGAATTTTTTATTGACGACAGTTCTACCACTAATATCATATAAGGTGATAATAACATCATCTGAAGTATTAGCGTTTAATGAAATAGTGAAACTATCTTTAAAAGGGTTAGGATATACTAAAAACTCATTAAAAGAAAAATCATCTATTGAAGCTGTTGGATTGGTTTGACACAATTCGACTGACCAATTATTTAATGTTCCAATATCTTGGGCTGCATTATCTACGATTTTTAGAGTCCAATCTCCCTGAGATGATACATTATTAAAAGTAGAAAGTAAGTTATCAGATTTTGTAGTACCGGAAATTGCAGGATTCGCATTATTACAAACTGAAGTAGCTGCAGCATCATCAAAAATTGCATTGATATTTACCTTACCAACAGTTCCCGCCCCACAACTTCTATCATAGATCAATATTTCTGTTCCATTTGGTGCTTTTAAATAGATCTGTAGATCTCTAATCCAAGCATGTGAGATATCAATATTTACATTCACATCAGTAGCAACAAAATCGTCAGTTACATTAATAATTGATGTGATTCCGCTTGAATTATTATCAGGAATTTGTTTAGGTATATCAGCAGAATTATAGTTAGTACAAGTAGTTTCAAATGAGCCTATAGAAAAAGGTTCACTATTTACAGCATAAAATATATTATCAACTGCTTCAATCATGACTCTTACATTAGGTACTATAAAATTTGGCGCTGTAATCTCTTCTTGACCATCATTGTCTGTATTAGACGCTAATACTATCGGAAATGTAAGGCCTCCATCTATAGATAATAATATATTTACATGACTTACATTAATATCATTCGTGTCAGTTCCGGCAACATCCCAGGTAATCGTTTCTGTATTATTCATAGTCCAAGAAATACCTGCCGTACTTTGAGAAGTAATTATAAAAGGACCTGCCGCATCATTTACGGTTACTATCATTTCATCAGAAACAGTTTGTCCTTCACCAATAACATTATCTCTTACCGTCAACGAAAAATCCATTGTTCTAGAAACACTTGGTATAACTTCCCATGTAGATGTACTACCTGAAATAACTGTGCTTAATGCCGGCATACTTCTATTCGCATCTAATGTTGGAGAAAAAGAACGAAAAACTGCACCTATTGTTTGTGTTGATGAGGGAGGGATTGAAATTCCTGCAACTTCATTATTTATTTGTTCCCAACTAAAGGTTATTTGATCACCATCGGCATCAAATCCAGTACCTTTTAAAGTAAAAGGTGTTGATTTAGGGATGGTATAATCAGACCCGGCATCAGCAGTAGGTGTATTCAAATTTATAATAAAGTTAGTTTGCACAGCGCATTGACTATTACCTGTGGTTATATTATCAAACATTTCTTGAATACTGATCACATGAAAATAGGCATCGCTATTACTTTGTACATTTTGAGGTGCACAAATACCAGTATATGCCATAATAGTTGAACCACTCCCGGGTTCAACAGCAGTGGCATTATTTCTATTACTGCTACAATTACTCGCAGTACCATTAAAAGTATGATTAGCTCCATATTGATGACCCATTTCATGAGCTACATAATCTATGTCAAAAGTATCACCTACGGGAGATGATTGCCCTGTAACTCCTCCAGCTTTTGAAGCAGTACATGGGGAATTTAAAAATGCTACACCTCCCCCACCAGTACTAAATACATGCCCAATATCATAATTTGTCGTACCTATAATATTATCAATTGTTGTTTGATTTTTTGTAAGCATTGATGGACCATCATCATTATTATACGGATCATTTCCAGAGTCAGTCTCTAAAAATATTAGCTGGTCATTATTAGCCACTAATTGCATCGTCAATGCCACATCTCTTTCAAAAACAGCATTCACTCTTGTCATAGTTACTGTTATTGCAGACACCACAGCATTGATAGAATCATTACGAGAACTACCTATCCCTATCCCGGCAGTGTCTACATGAAAATTAGAATATTCTTCTGTAGTTGCCAATGCCAATCTAAATGTGCGTAATTTTAAATCATTAGCATTCTTTGAACTATTTTTTGTCGTTTTTTTAACCGATTCACTTTTTGTTAAACAATTAAAATTCTTATTTGTATCAGTATCTTTTTTCAAATAAGTCATATATATATTTCTATTTTCAGTAAGAGGATCAATATACATAGTTCCTTTAGAAGGAGATAGAACCATGGCATATAAGCCTAATGAGTTTAAAGTAAAATGAATCGTTGATGACTTGTCATCTATATCCTGTCCTACATACGATTTTATTGTAGGAAATTTTAATGCCAATTCAGGGTGTAATATTGAAGTTTCTTTAATATTAAATTTTAACAAATTGCCTTCAGCATCAGGAAATTCAACAATTTCACCTTTATAAGATGATTTATTAGAAATGGTTTTTAATTGGCTTTTTAAACTCTCAATATCTAATTTGAAAGTTTTATAATTTGTAACTATTGATTTTCTTTCTAATAAGTTATCAGTAATATCGCTCTTATCAATTGTTGACCATAGTATTTTTTCTTGCGCAAATCCATTAAAGCCAAAAGCTAAAAAATAGGCTAAGAAAAATATATAGTAATGTAGTTTTACTTTCATTAGGTTACAAATTTAATATAATTTATGAACTTTGTTATTGAATTCTAATCTGATTATAAAACAATATTAACTTCAAAATTCCTACATTGAAAAAGGAAAGAGGAATAATTCAATTCTCAAATATCAATTAAAAAAAATAAATTACCTTTGAACACTGATTTTGGTGCTAAAAATTTTCCAAAAACCATCACTCAAAATACTTGAAATAAATAAACATTTCTTTAGTGAAAATTTACCATTCAACTACTGCTTTTAATATTACAGAAAAAGTCTCAATTGTTACAATTGGAACGTTTGATGGAGTTCATATCGGACATCAAGAAATTATTAAAAATTTAGTAAGAAACGCTAACAGTAATAATAACAAATCAGTTATTCTTACTTTTTTTCCTCACCCTAGAATGGTTCTACAAAAAGGAAGTGATTTAAAATTACTAAGTACCTTAGAAGAAAAAATTTCATTATTAGAAAAAACAGAACTAGACTTTTTAATCATTGAACCATTTACAAAAGATTTTTCAAGGCTTACGGCATTAGATTTTGTTCGTGATATACTGATACAACAGCTTAAAATTAAAAAATTAGTGATTGGTTACGATCATCATTTTGGTAGAAATAGAGAAGGTAATTTTGAACAACTCAAAGAATATGGTACTGTTTATGATTTTGAAGTAGAGGAGATTCCAGCACAAGACATTCAAAGTATCGCGGTTAGCTCTACCAAGATTCGTAAAGCATTAGAAGAAGGTAATGTAGAAAGAGCCAATGCCTATTTAGGGTATGAATTTATGCTTACCGGAAAAGTCATACATGGCAGAGGTCTTGGTAAACAATGGAATTATCCTACCATTAATATTCATATAAAAGAATCTTATAAACTAATACCAAAATCTGGAGTTTATGTGGTAAAAACTATTATAAATAATACCAATATATTTGGTATTATGAATATTGGATATAGACCTACTATTGATGGAAAACATCAAACTATTGAAGTTCATTTACTTGATTTTAATGCCGATCTTTACGGTAAAAATATTCAAGTGCAATTAGCATATCGTTTGCGTGATGAACAAAAATTTGCTTCGGTTGACGAACTATTTACTCAAATTAAACGTGACGAAAGTAAGGCAAGAGAATTGATTTCTAATGGAAAAATTTCTTTTTAGACATATTGACAATACGCCGTTAATAGTATTTAGAATTATTTTCGGATTGTTACTTTTTCTAGAATCTGTCGGTGCCATTTTTACAGGCTGGGTTACAAGAACACTCATAGAACCTACATTTACATTTAACTTTATCGGATTTGAATTTTTACAACCTTTACCGGGGAACGGTATGTACTATTATTACTTGATAATGGGTGTTTTTGGATTTTGTGTGATGATTGGTTATCGCTATCGATTGGCAATCATTTCATTTTTTATATTGTGGTCTGCAACTTATTTAATGCAAAAATCATCTTATAACAATCATTATTATCTGGTTTGCTTATTAAGTTTTTTAATGATCTTTCAACCTGCAAACAATTATCTTTCTATTGATGTTAAAAGAAATCCTGAATTAAAATCAACCTCCGTTCCTTTTTGGACATCTCTACTATTAATACTTCAAATAGGCCTGGTTTATTTTTATGGTGGAATTGCTAAAATATATCCTGACTGGCTCAATGCTGATCCGGTACGAATATTTTTATCTTCAAAAGCTGATTATCCTTTGGTAGGTAGTTTATTCACTAAAGAATGGTTTCATTATTTTTTAAGTTATAGTGGATTATTTTTCGATTTACTGATTGTACCTTTATTATTATTCAAAAAAACACGTATTTTCGGATTTTCCCTTTCCATATTCTTCCACCTGTTCAATGCAATTATTTTTCAAATAGGCATTTTTCCTTTTTTATCTTTATCATTTGCGCTCTTCTTTTTTGAACCTCAAACCATCAGAAATATCTTCCTGAAAAAGAAATCTTTTTATGAAAATAATGAGGTTATTCTGCCTCAACGAAAAAATTATTATTATCTACTTATCGGCATTTATTTTGCAATACAATTACTTTTACCTCTGCGACATTGGTTTATTAAAGACAATAATGTACTTTGGACAGAAGAAGGGCATCGTTTAAGTTGGCGGATGATGCTTCGTTCAAAAAATGGTTATCAAATTTTTACAGTAATAGATAAAACAACCAATAAAAAAGAAACTATAAAACTAACCGATTATCTCACACAAAAACAAATTGGAGCTATGAGTACTAAGCCAGATATGATTTGGCAGTTTGCACAGCATCTCAAAAAAGAATATTCTATAAAAGGGAAAAATATAGCCATTTTCGTTAAAGGAAAAGTGAGTGTAAACGGAAAATCCTATCAACCTTTAGTTAAGGATACTATTGACTTAGCTTCTGTAAAATGGAATCATTTCAAACATAGTGAGTGGTTGTTGCCTTATAAAAAATAGATTATCCTCAGTGACACCTTCTTATATTTAAGGTTTTATAGACCAGCTTTACAAATCAAAAGATTCGTAAATCTAAATTCGTAAATCATCAATCTATTACTATCTTTGCATCTTCAAAAATAAAATCATGTTACAAGTAGCAACTATTAGAGAGCATAAAGACCATATTATAGAAAGGTTGGCTGTTAGAAATTTTAGCGATGCTAAAACTATTATCAATCAAGTATTAACAATTGATGAAAAGCGCAAAGCGACTCAGACCGAATTAGACAATATATTAGCTGAATCAAATAAAATATCTAAAGAAATAGGTTTCTTATTCAAATCTGGAGAACAACAAAAGGCTACTATTTTAAAAGAGAAAACAGGTCAGTTAAAAGAACAATCTAAGCAGTTAAATGAACAATTATCTAATGTTCAAAATGAGCTGAATAACTTACTGTATCAGATTCCTAATATTCCAAATAAATTAGTGCCTGCCGGCACTACGGAAGAGGATAATGAAGAAGTCTTTAAAGAAGGAAATATTCCCAAATTACATGATGGGGCTATACCACATTGGGAAATAGCTAAAAAATATGACATTATTGATTTTGAATTGGGCACTAAAATAACCGGTGCCGGTTTTCCCGTATACAAAGGTAAAGGTGCTAAACTGCAACGTGCATTAATCAATTATTTTTTAGATAAGAATACAGATGTCGGCTATCAAGAAGTTCAAGTGCCATATTTAGTGAATGAAGCATCGGGTTTTGGTACGGGTCAGCTTCCCGACAAGGAAGGGCAAATGTATCATGTAACCGGAGATAATTTATATTTAATTCCTACTGCAGAAGTGCCTGTCACCAATTTATATAGAAATGTATTATTAAAAGAAAGTGATTTCCCTATTCTTCATACAGCTTATACACCTTGTTTTAGGCGTGAAGCAGGTTCTTATGGAGCTCATGTAAGAGGTTTAAATAGATTACATCAGTTTGACAAAGTAGAAATTGTACGTATAGAACATCCAAATAATTCTTATGAAGCCCTTGACAGGATGGTTGACCACGTAAAAGAAATATTGCGTGAATTAAAGTTACCTTATCGTATCTTACGTTTATGTGGTGGCGACTTAGGATTTACTTCTGCATTAACCTATGATTTTGAAGTGTTCTCAACAGCACAAGACAGATGGTTAGAAGTTAGTTCTGTTTCAAATTTTGAAACGTTTCAAGCCAATCGTTTAAAATTACGTTTTAAAAATGCTGATGGTAAAAGTGAGTTGGCACATACACTAAATGGAAGTTCATTAGCTTTACCAAGAGTATTAGCAGGTATATTAGAAAATTATCAAACCGAAAACGGAATTAAAATTCCTGAAGTATTGCAAAAATATACTGGATTTGACATAATTGATTAGCCCCATTGCCCTTTGGGCATTTCCCCGAAGGGGAAAATTGTCATAACTAACCTTCAAAAATTAATTACTAGCCACAGCTACCATTAATTTTTTGTACTTATTCATTTCTAATAAGGCATTAAAATATGCACTTATTTGACCTTTTTCCATAAAAAGTGTAGCATTATTTTTTGCTATTTCGTAGTGTTTCGTTAGTTCAATCATTGTAAAAAGTATTAGTTATCTCTATACATAAGACAAATGTCATGCCAAAATGTTACAACGTACTTTTCTAAACCATACTTTTTATTGATTACTTATTAATTATCAGGATGTTGTAAAAATAATTTAAATTATTTTTTGATTAGTCAAGGCGAAAAATTTAAGCATAGCTTTATGCTACGGTTATATTTTTTAACGAAGAATTAGCAAAAAAGAAACAAATTATATGCAACATCTTGGTATTTAATTGGTATTGATTAACACTTCTTTTCTTACCTTTGAAGCCATACCATAACGCCATGCTTCGTAAGTTTATTGTAATACTATTTTTTATTTCGGCTGTGAGTTTTTCTCAAAACTCACAATTGGCAGATAATTATTTCCGTAAGGGCGAATATGAAAAGGCTACGACTTTGTATAAACAGTTGTATAAAAAGAATAAAGTAAGACGTGATTATTTTAAAAAATTGCTCTCTTGTTATCAACTCACAGAAAATTTTGAATCGGCTTCAACCTTATTGAATAATCATCAAAAAGAGTTTCCTAAACAAGTCAATATAATTATAGAAATAGGTTATAATTTACAGCTACAACATCAACAAGAAAAAGCCATTCCGTTTTACGAAAAAGCATTACAGATAGTTGAAAGCAATTCTCATTCAGGATACCTTATCGGACGCACGTTTCAAGAGAATCACTTATTAGATTATGCTTTAAAAGCGTATAAAAAAGCAATGGAATTGAATCCTGATTTAAACTATGATGCTTATATCGCTTTTATTTATGGCGAAAAAGCAGACATAGAAAATATGTTTGACGCTTACTTGAATATGGTTGAAAAAAATGAAAATTTTTACCCTACTGTACAACGATATGCCGGCATGTTTATAACTGATGACAGTGAAAATGCTAACAATATTTTATTTAGAAAATTGATATTAAAACGATTGCAAAAAAATCCCAATAATTCTTGGAACAAACTACTTAGTTGGCTCTATATGCAGCAAAAAGATTATAACAATGCTTTAATTCAAGAAATAGCATTATACAAAAGAGATTTAGAAGATCTATCGAGAATTGCTGATCTAGGTGATGTTGCTTTTAATAATAAAGACTATGAAACTTCAAAAGCTGGTTTTACCTACATATTAGAAAATACACAGGATTCAAATCTTATTTTAAATACCCATTTATATTTATTAGAAATAGCTATTGCAACAGCTTCTTCAAAAAAGGAATATGAAAATGTTGAGCAACAATTCCTACAGTTATTTACTACTTATGGTAATGGAAGTGCCACTTTAAATTTAAAAGTTTTATATGCTAATTTCTTAGCTTTTAAAAAAAACAAACCTGATCAAGCCATTACCATTCTAAAAGAGATTCTAACTGATGCAGGTTCACAATTTCAGTATGGAACTGTCAAACTAAAATTAGGTGATATTTTAGTTTATACTAATAAATTTAATAGAGCCCTCATTAATTATTCGCAAGTACAAACACATTTAAAAAATAGCACATTGGCGCAAACTGCACGTTTTAAAGTTGCACAAACCTCTTATTTTAAAGGTGACTTTAAATGGGCATTAACTCAACTAAAAGTATTAAAAAAATCAACTTCTCAACTCATTGCAAATGATGCTCTAGATTTGAGTTTATTAATATCAGATAATATTGTTGGTGATACCATACATGATGCTTTGAAAACCTATGCCAATGCAGAATTATTAGCTTTCCAAAACAAAAACAAACAAGCCATTGACACCTTATCTATTGTATTAGAAAAATTTAAGGGACGCTCTATTGAAGATGAAGCCTTGTTTAAACAAGCTGAATTATTTACTATAATTAAAAAATATAAATCTGCTGAAAATAATTATTTAAGAGTGATTGAATTACAAAAAGATGGTATTTTAGTAGACGATGCTTATTTTAACTTAGCCAACTTGTATGAAAACAAGTTCAATAATATAGAAAAAGCAAAAGAAATGTATCAAAAAATTATATTTGAATTCCCTTCAAGTATTTATTTAGTTGATGCTCGTAAACGATTCAGGAAATTAAGAGGAGATAAAATTAAATAAATTCCAATAATTGGAATTTGAGATTTGGAATTTGAATATTAAAAAACATGTATATATACAACGTAACTATAAATATAGAAGAAGATGTTGAAAAAGACTGGCTCAGATGGATGCAAGAAAAGCATATTCCTGAAATGTTAGCAACCGGTAAGTTTTCTGAGGCTAAATTGTGTCAGGTTATGGTAGAAGAAGCACAAGGCATTACCTATTCTATTCAATATACTACAGACAGTAAAGAAACATTAGAAAAATACTACAATGAAAACGCTAAGCAACTCCGCCAAGAAGGAGTCTCTCTTTTTAAAGAAAAATTTGTAGCTTTTAGAACTGAACTAAAAGTTATCAATCATGTTAAAAATTTTGTAAAATCTTAATCAAGTCAGGATTTGATTTTGAGTCAAACCCTAACTAACAAAATATGACAGTTAGAGCCAAAAAGCATTTAGGACAGCATTTTTTAAAAGACGAGAATATTGCTAAAAAAATTGCAAATACCTTAACTGAAAAAGGATATGACACAGTACTTGAAATAGGACCGGGTATGGGTGTCTTGACAAAATATCTTCTTAAAAAAGAGTTTACAACGCATGTAATTGAAATTGATACCGAGTCTGTTGAATATTTAAAGGCACACTATTTAAACTTAACCGATAGAATCATCTCTAAAAACTTTCTAAAAATCAATATTTCAGATGAGTTTCAAGATAAACCTTTTGCTATTATAGGTAATTTCCCTTATAATATTTCCTCACAAATCCTTTTTAAAACGCTTGAAAACAAACATCAAATACCTGAACTTAGCGGTATGTTTCAAAAAGAAGTAGCACAGCGTATTGCAGAGAAACCGGGCAGTAAAGTATATGGCATTCTCTCAGTATTAACACAGGCATTTTATGATGTTGAATATTTATTTACTGTTCCGCCCAATGTGTTTAATCCGCCTCCAAAAGTAGATTCAGGAGTTATCAGATTAATTAGAAAAGAAAATTATATACTTCCTGTTGACGAACAATTATTTTATAAAGTAGTTAAAACAGCCTTCAATCAACGGAGAAAAACAATCCGTAACAGTTTAAAAACTCTTAATTTATCTGATAAATTAAGAGAAGACACTATATTTGCGCAACGTCCTGAACAATTATCTGTTCAAGAGTTTATTAGTTTGACGCAAAAAATAGCAACTGATGCCGTTTGAAATTACAAATGAACTTATAGAACAAGTTACCTCACTCATCCAACAACGAGACGACAAAGCTATTCTTGCCTTTTTGGGGGAAGAGCATTATGCTGATATTGCTGAACTCTTAGACGAATTAAGTCTAGATGAAGCTACCTACATTATTAAATTATTGGATAGCGAATTGACCTCAGATGTTTTAATGGAAATAGATGAAGATGTTCGTGAAAAAATACTAAAAAATCTATCTGCCAAAGAAATTGCTGAAGAGCTTGAAGAGCTTGATACTGATGATGCTGCAGATATGATTGCCGAGTTACCTGAAGAGCGTCAAGAAAAAGTTATTTCTGAAATTGAAGATGAAGAACATGTAAAAGACATTGTTGAATTATTGACTTATGATGAAGATTCTGCCGGTGGCTTAATGGCTAAAGAATTGGTAAAGGTCAATGAAAATTGGGATGTTCTAAGATGTGTAAGAGAAATGCGTGCTCAGGCAGAAAATGTTACTAGAGTGCATTCTATTTATGTTGTAGATGATAATGACACTCTAAAAGGACGTTTATCACTAAAAGATTTATTGGTAACTTCAACTAAAGCTCCTATTTCTGAAGTATATATCCCTAAAGTTGATTCAGTCAATGTGCATGAAAAGGCTGAAGATGTGGCTCTGATCATGCAAAAATATGATTTGGAAGCTATTCCTGTAGTAGACAATGATCATAAATTAATGGGTAGAATTACTATTGATGATATTGTAGATGTAATTAAAGAAGAAGCTGAAAAAGATTATCAATTGGCTGCCGGTATTACTGAAGATGTTGAGGCAGATGACACTGTATGGGAACATACTCGTGCCCGATTACCTTGGTTATTTCTAGGTTTAATTGGCGGTGTTGGTGCAGCGACAATAATGAGTGGTTTTGAAGAAATGATTGAAAAGCATGTTATTCTTTTCTTTTTTACACCGCTAATTGCTGCTATGGCCGGCAATGTTGGTGTACAGTCATCAGCAATTATCGTACAAGGTTTGGCAAACAATGATTTAAAAGGGAGCATTGGTAATCGTTTGTTAAAAGAATTCTCGTTATCCATTGTAAACGGACTCATACTATCCATTTTATTATTTGTATTTACATGGTTTTTATATGGTAATATATTAACCTCTTCAGCTATTTCTATTTCACTATTAGCGGTGATTATTATGGCTGGTATCATCGGTACATTTATTCCTTTATTTTTAGATAAGCGCGGTATTGATCCTGCCATTGCCACAGGCCCTTTTATTACTACCAGTAATGATATTTTTGGTATTTTAATTTACTTCTGGATTGCTAAATCAGTGTTGGGAATTTAACATGAAAATGAGTAAAGAGCTGATAATGCCAGGCCAAATAATTTCTAACAAAATATACTTTATTACCTTAAATCCGCAAGAGTATTCCCGCCAAAGATAATTCCTTTTCTAATAGAATTTACCAAAAACACATCAGAAACTCCCATAACTGCATTAGCGACAGCCCAGCCACCATCTTGAAAATCATTATCTAAAAATCAAAATCAGTTCTTTATAGGTTTTAGCTTTGTCAACCATTTCTTGTATACCTTCTATTGTATCTACAGGAAGCCAAAATTTTGGTTTTAATTTTACTTTATTCATAATTCTTATCTTTAAATCAGATAAGCTAATTTCACTTGAAGGTTGTTGTAATATAATTTTTACTTTTATCATTTTTTTTAAATATAAAAGGCTAAAACCTTTACCTTTCTCAAACTCTGCTTTTTTTATTTTATATTCAACACCCGAAGAATCAATAACAGAAAGGTTTTTATATTCACCTATCAGGTTCTTAGTAGATATCAAGAAATTCTTTTTATAAACATAAATCATAGGATCACTATCGTCAAAAGCCATAATTGGATAAGAAATATTATTCATCTCTCTTAAAGTTTTGATATCCTCTTAAACCTCCCGATACAACACCTGCTTTAAACCATGCTGGAGTAGCCATTGCAGGATAAGCAAATCTCCAATACCTATATTGTTTGTCCAAATACCTTTGACCATGTCCCCAACGTATCTGTTTAGCATGACTACCAAACTTATTTAAATTCCAAGTTTGGTTGCCAATTATTTTATTTTTGTGTTAAAAATATGCATTATTTCAATATAAGAATTTGCTTCATCAACAAGTTCTTGAACAACATTAAGTGGCCCTAATGGTAACCATTTTCTCGTTTTTTTCTTTATTATATCCATTATCAGAATTTTAAGTTCTGGTAATGAGATATGTTCATTTTTACAATCTACAATTGGTTCTACTTTTACAATTTTTCCTGAATACAAAATACTTAGCCAAATGTTAACTTTACCAATCTGTCTCATTCTTTTTAAATAAAAAATAGAACCTTTACTATCTATAATTTGCACATTGGTATGATACTTTTTTTCATGCTCTTTATCATTTAAAAATCGTATGTCTGCGACCATTTCTTTTAACTTTCTAGCGTTAATATCTAGAGTGTTATGGTGTATAAAGAAAACTGGATAACAAATTTTATCATTCATTTCTTTTATAATTTTGAAAAACTCTAGAGCCACTAGAATAAACAGCTGATTTAAACCAAAGCGGTGTTGATCTAATAGGGTATTGAAATTTCCAAAATAATGGTTTTCCTAAGTCTAAACTAGGAAATGCTTTCCCATGCCCAAAACGCATATGCTTAGCATGACTACTAAACTTATTTAAATTCCAAGTTTGATTGCCAATTGGTTTTAGCCAAGTGTGTTTTTCCATTAATTTTTGAGTAAACATCCAATGGTCTTTTGAACCGCCACTACCCATACGGAGACCCATCTCTTTCCATCTTCCTGTACTTGCACCATATGTGTGTGACATATTAATACCAAAATATTTTTTTGTGCCTGTATAAAAACCTTTTTTCCAAATAGCTTGACCTAGACCTTTACGTATTGAATTTACCAAAAACACATCAGAAACACCCATAACTACATTAACGGCAGCCCAGCCATAATCACCATCTTGAAAATCATGAGTTGCTTGCCAAAAAGAACCTACCACAGGTGTATATGCACCAACACCATGAGGTTCAGGATAATCTCTTTCATTAAATGCTTTGTCATTAAAATATGCGCCTCCAAAATTTATAATGTCATTTCCAACTCTATGGGTGATAAAAATTTCATGTAAATCGTTACCAAAACCATCACTAAGTTTAGCTGTAGGATGTTTTATTCTTACTTCTGTTAATTTTTTATAGGCTTCTTTAATATAACGTGGAGATCGGTTGCCAACAATTATATCTCCATGAGGGTTATACACTCTACTGTATAGATCATAATAAAGTTCTTCGCTATAATCCCAATAAAAATACCTGTTACCTACCTTAAAACCATATACACCACCATTTGGACTGTAATCGGTTATTTCGCCTTGTGGTATATAAACAATACCATCATGTGGCGTTTTATAATATCTCTTTTTTACTAAATAATTATGTACAGTTACAGCTGAATAGGTATTAAAAAAAGTGGTAACATATTGTGAGGCATCTCGTTCGGTTTCAAACAAATCGACATACGAAATTCGCATAGAGCGTACCACCATTGCTTTGGCTTGTTTTAAATTAGCTTCTATCTTATATTTAAAACCTGATTCTATCTCATTTTCTAAAATACTATTAAGTGCAATTTTAATGGCAACCTCCAGTCTTCTGCCTAAATATTTATTCAGGCGGTTGGTCAATAAGTTTTTTTGTATGCTATTTACCATAGTTGATTATTACAGTCCACCCCAACGATTAGTATGTTCTTCATTGCCAAATTTTAATTTATGTGCAGAGATGACTATATTGGCTATAAACCTACCTTCACTACTAAAATTTGCAGAAAAACTTAAACAATGTGCTTTTGTAAATTCCAATCTATATTTTACAGCTAAAACTTCATCTTTATAAAAAGTGATACTGCCGTTTTTGGTCATATCTAGTGCTTCAGCCCACAAGAAAAATTCGTCATCTTTTTCACTCATTTCAAAAGAAGCTTCTATTTGACCTCCATAAGCTGTTGAGGCAGGTTTACCCGTTTCATCGGCTTGTTTACTAATTTCAAAAGAACAGTCTAAAACTGTAATTTCTTTACCATCTACAAATAATTTTGCTAAAAAAGACATAAGCGACAATGTTTTTGATTAAGTTATCGATACTAAAATATAATTTTTTTTATGACTATCCGATAGTTTGCACATTCCTCTTCCATTTACAAGACACAGAGGCGATTACGACTCTATCGAATACCGAATCGAAGTATCTCCTGTTGAACTTGTAGCAATATTCATCGAGATAGCTT
>JAKISU010000042.1 GCA_021648445.1 Flavobacteriaceae bacterium | reverse complement strand
AAATGAGTCTTGCAACTCGTCTCATCGGGGAATCTCTTGAAAAAATCTCGAATCTTCATCTTTAACTAATTTAAGGTCAGTAAGATACTAAATATTTAGCGCTTATGCAAGTAATCCGATAGTCATACTTTTTTAATTACTTTAATAGATAACTTTACAGCTATATTTGGCGTTAATTCCAAGGTTTTACCCAATAGCTTGATATGATTATTTTTAGCCTTAAATAGTCTCACATTTGGATTTCTATCTAACTCTTTACCAATGTTTAGTATTGACATTTTCCGATTGACCTCACTACCTTTTAAATTATAATTATCAAACTCAAATCGAAACCCCTGTAACTGATTTGATTTATTGATACTGGGAATTACTTTAACCCCGTTGGTTTCCATTGCTTTAATATAGGCATCAAAAGACCTGGGCTTAAATTGTTGGATGCTTAAGTCATGCCTTCGTTTAATTTCAGCACGTACTTCCTTTAATTGAAATTCCTTTTCAAACTGTACCTGCTTTACAGTAGTTAATTTCATTTCCTCAGCCACTCTCTCTGCAGCAAATTGACTGCGTTTCCCAATAAAACTATCCTTATACGCCACGCCTTTAAAATCAATACGGTTTACATATAAATGAATGTGTTTGTGTTTTTTATCCTGATGTACAAAAGCAATAGCCTGTCTTTCTCCTAATTTCATTTGAGTCATAAACTTTTGAACTATTTTTTCTAAATCTTTTGCTTTTAGTCTTTCGCCATCTTTTATGGTAGGACTAATGATAAAAGAAAGTGTATTGTGTTTGCATCTATAGTTTAACTCTTGAATCATTTGAAACTCTTTTGTAATCTCTGATGGTGTTTCTCCAATAAGCTGTTGTTTAAAAACAATTTCCGCATCCTTTTCCTGATTCCATCCGTAACGAATAGAAACTCCGGTATGTGCTATGGCTTTTCCTTTGCCTATCATTGTTCAAATTTTTTAAGATGATTTCTAATATCGTCAGCTAATTGAATAACTATTTTAGCAAGCTCAGGATTTCGTTTGTTGAACATATTCCCAATGGATTTAAAATTGTTATGATAGTTCACTAACATTTTATAAATGCCGATTTGTTCATCGGTCAATCTTTCAATTATTTTTTCTTCAAAAGCCACTTTTCTACAATACTCACTTAATGTTAACCCGGACTTTTTTGCCTTAACTTTCAGCACTTTTTTCTCGTAAATGGTGCATCTAAATTTTATAATTTCCTTTTTTATATTACCAGACTTTTTTAACCTGCGACCTTCGGGAGCAGGCAAGATTGTTTTTGGTGTGTGCACAAAAACACATCTTG
The DNA here is from genome assembly GCA_021648445.1 of Flavobacteriaceae bacterium. Lineage (GTDB taxonomy): Bacteria > Bacteroidota > Bacteroidia > Flavobacteriales > Flavobacteriaceae > Aureibaculum. The sequence continues at coordinate 18,583 of JAKISU010000042.1, read as the reverse complement.
AACTTATCTCCGTTCCATCATTTGAACTAGATTTTTTATTTAGAGGTATGGCATCCAAATCAATTTCTAAAAAGTCATCACCCAAACTTAAATCAAGATTTAAGACTAGATTCTGTTCAGGTTTTTCTTTGTCTTTTTGTTTAAGTTTTTCTTTCATCGTTTAACCATTCATTTAAGTCCTTGAAATTTTTATAGAGAGAACTTTTATCTATTACATGTGTATAATTTTGAGTAAGCAAAAGGCTAATTTTTTTACCAGTAGCATCATTATCTAAAAAGAGATAGACTTTATCATAATCCTTAAAGAAGCCAACTATTGATTCTATAAAAGCAGTAGAATTAAGAATGATAATATCACAGTTGCTCATATCAATAATTTTCAATTCTATCAATGACAGTAAATCAAACATTCCTTCTAAAACAATTAATTTCTTTCCAGAATTTTTTAGATAGGTATATGATTTTGGAGAACTGCTATTTTTAAAATAGGTGTTTCTAAGCTCCCAACCGTCTTTGACATTTTGTAAACCAATGGCAAAATATTTTTTATCCTTGAATTTATACCAAACTTCCTTGCAATAGGTTCTCGTAGTTGCTAAGGCTATTTTTCTTGAGCTTAAATATTGAATAAGAGCAGGATGTTTAATCTCCAAAATTTTTAAAATTTGAATCTTAGGTGCTAAATCTTTAAAAATGGTTTGCTGTTGAAAAGAAAAATAAGAAATATCATTGGTTAGAAACTTCAACGCTTCTTTAACAGAACAATTATGAACCCTTAGAATGAGATCAATTACGTTACCACCAAATCCACTAGCATGGTCATACCATCGATTCAGTTCTTTAGATACTTTGAAAGAGGCTTGTGTTTCTGACCGAAGGATACTCAGAAACCAAGCTTCTTTCTCCGATTCTTTTATGGGAAAGTGCCCAAGTCTGGCAAGTGTTTCCATAACGGAAATATTACGGGCTCTTTCACAATTTATTCTTTGTTTTTTCATAAGCTTAGAATTCTTTGATATTTTGATGATTTGATGAAACGCTATCTTAAGTCCTATAAACACAGCATTTTTCATTACATCGTTTTGTCATCATTTCATCATTGGTGATTTTATAAGTACATATCTCGTCATCACTTTTTATTTTGATGACTAAATGATGACTAAATGATGATAAAGTGATGACGGCTTGAACCTTTATAAATAGAGACGTTAGTTCAATCGGTCATCAGATCATCGAAATTTTTCCGTAAAAAGTCTTTATCAATAGTAAAATACCTGCCCTTGGCATCAGTTAATCCAATATCACCATCAGACCAAATCACAAATTTTTGATAACTATTAGAATTATCTTGATTACTTAATTTCCAATCATTTTTTAAAACTCTTCGTATTTGGGTAAGGTCCGTTTTAACCCGAGTTTTATTTAAAGCTGTTAATGCATCAATAGGGCATAGCTTTACTTCGTCCAATTCAAACTTTTCTATAACTGCTATAATGATATTGATGAGTTCTTTTTCAACTCGATTACGATTATTCTGAACTAATTTCTTTAATGCATCAGTTTTGATTTGTTGAGGAGTAAACCACATTCTGGTTAGATGGTGAGTAATCATTTTTCGATGTTTCAGAAAATAAAGAAAGGCAGGGATTTCATTAATTAATTTTGATAAGAAATGAATGTCTTCTTTTTCAAAACAAGGAACTTTTAATACCCAAAACCGAATTTCATTGGCATCAATCTTTATAAAGTTTTCCTCATTATTACTACAGAGGATAAACTTTCCAAAAAATTCAACTTCATGTTTGTCCTTTCCTTTAGCCTCTAACTTATTAATATTGGTAGTGCTTAAATATTTAATGCGTTCGGTCAGTTCTTCTTTATTAAACAGAACTTCATCAATGCATATCAGGAGTTTATTTGCCCAATCTGCATTGAACTGGCTGCTAAAACTGTCATTGGTTAAATAAGTAAGATTATTTTCAAAGACTTCTTTTAACCATTTTAAAAAAGTACTCTTTCCTGTGGCTCTCTGTTTGCTAACCAAACAAAGTATCGGTAAGGTTTGTATAGGTTTTGTAAATAATAATTGGATATAATCTAGTCCTAATTCAAACTGCTCTCCAAAAATATGTTTGATAAAATGTAGTGAGTTTGAAAAATCTCCCTCTTTGGGTATTTTACTTAAAGGATAATAGGTATTATAAAAAGTAAGATAGCTTTGTTTAAAATCGATATGATTCGGAATGCAGGTAAATCCATCATATTTAGGAACTTTACTCAAATAGTCTTTCCCATGATCCTGTCGTATGGTTTCGATACGCCAAGAAACCAGAATCTCATTATACAACCCCGCTATAGTTGGAGCTTTCACTTTTTTATAATAGGACGTGCCTATTCTTAGATATGGTATTTTTCCACTCATGATTATAAGATTTAAAATACTTATCGTTTGTTTGCTGATAATTGTTGATTGAATTTATTTTCAATCGCATCATCAGTTACTTTTGGATTACTTAAAAGCCATTCTTCGATTTGTACTCTATCAAAGTATAAGCTTCTACCAACTTTTGAAAATGGAATTTTTCGAGAAGATGTTAATTTATAGAGCCTTGATTCTGACATGCCAGTAAAGGCAAGCATATCAGAAAAACTCAACACTTGTTTATTAAAGGATAAAAGACTTTCTATCCGTTCTAATTTTTTGATAATTTGCTCACTCATAATATTAAGTTTTAAATTAATAATGAGCAAACGGCCGTTTACTTTCTAGAACAAACATATGAAAGTAAATACATGGAAAGCAAGTGATATTAAGAGGATTATTATACTTTCCTTATAATTTCCTTAAGTTTATTTTATATTTAGAGTAGATTTGATTAAAGCAAGATCATTTAAATAATTTTCATCACTAATAACCTTTGATTTCCATTTGCTAAAATTTGACTGAATAGTATTTGAATTTAATGAATCTCCTTTCATTGTAAAAGAATCTTCAAGTATCTGTAAAAAAAGTTTCCTATCAGCAGTATTAAGCTCTTTAATCCCGTTTTTAATCATTACATGAAAAAGTGAAAACAGAAACGAATAACTAGCAGCACTCTTATTTTTCACAAGGTTTGTATTATTTATCTTGTTTTCTACTTTACGATTTCTATACAAAAGATTTAAGTTATAGATGTCAGATTCATTAAAGCCTAGAGTTTGAAAGTTAATTTTTGAGAAATTTAAAGGAATCATTTTAAAATTGTAGCCTAATGATTTCTTTTTCTTGATTCCTCTATAATACCCAGCCGTAAAAATGAGCATTGATAATCCGAGTAAAGGGTAGAAAAACAAAAATGCAGATTTGTATTCAAATGAGATAAAACCACTTAACGCAACTAAAACGATTGCTAACAACAATAAAGGTATCATTAGAAAAGCAATCATAGTAGTATCATTCCTCTTCACTTTTTCCTCAAAAAAGTTCTCATAGGCTAAACTAGCTTTAAAAAAGAAGTCTCCTAAAAATTCAATTAATCTTTCCATATCTGTGCTATTTAAAATACATATAGCTAAAGTTATCAATAAATGAAGCTAAATGCAAATGAAATTAGAGGATAATATGACACTATTAAACTATAAATCAGCACAAATAATATGAACGCATAAAAAAGTAAAATTTAAAAACGCATATTATGGAAATATCCCTCTTCTCTTTTTGAATACATAGCTTATCCGACCCCCATAGGTTTATAATTTATTTAAAACAGGCACTTATAGTACCTAAAAATGTATATTTATAAACTTCTTAAAGAGAAATTCTATGGGTAAAAAATGTTGTACATATGTTGTACTGATAAGAAATAGAAAAGCCACTCAATTTCTTAAATGGCTTGTCATTACTGGGCTCCTCCTCTTGGGCTCGAACCAAGGACCCTCTGATTAACAGTCAGATGCTCTAACCAACTGAGCTAAGGAGGAATTTATTTTAAATATTTTTCCTTTAATTTATTTGCAATTTCTGGATAATTCTTAAGATTATGTACGTAAGTTCTACTTTTCATACTCTTAATGTGCTTTTCAATTTTAATAGCTTGAGTTTTTGTTTCACAAACTATTTTAAAAAACACAATCCAATCATTCACATTAGATGTGTAAGAATTTTCATAAAAACTAATTCTATGCTCTTCAAGTCTATTCTTAAGATCTGAAGTTTCTCCTATATAATACTTATCTAATTGCTTAGAGTAAATTATATACACACATGATTGCATAATTTAAAGAACTTTTCTTCTTTGCTCTAACCTCCCGATAGCTATCGGGATGAGCTAAGGAGGAATTTATTTCCCTTTTGGGAGTGCAAATATAAATGTTTTTTGATACTCTACAAGTACTAAATTAATTTTTTTTATCTGAATAAAATTTATCAATAACAATCTAAATTTAATGATACTATAATGATAAAAATTGTATTTTTGTTTTTGATGTTTTTTAAAGTTACAAATAGGTAAATAAATGGATAGATTTTCCTTTTTAAATGCAGCGCATACAGGTTTTATAGAAAATTTATATCATAAATACTTGGTAGATCCTGATACTGTTGAACCAAGTTGGAGAAGTTTCTTCCAAGGATATGATCTTGCAAATACAGATTATTCACTGAATGAAGAAGAACAGCTGGCAGTTGAAATTCCAGGACATGTGCACAAAGAGTTTCAAGTTATTGAATTGATGAATGGATATCGTTCTAGAGGGCATCTGTTTACAAAGACCAATCCGGTAAGAGAACGTAGAAAATATACTCCAACCTTAGCTATTGAAAATTTTGGACTTTCTAAAGAAGACTTGAATACAACTTTTGATGCAGGCGAGGTATTGGGAATTGGTAGCACAATGTTAAAAGAAATTGTAGCACATTTAGAAGAAGTCTATTGTGACTCTATCGGTATTGAATATATGTATATCCGTCAACCGGATGAAATAAAATGGTGGCAAGAAAAATTGCATAAAAATAATAATCACCCTAACTATTCTATTGAGGATAAAAAGCACCTTTTCTCAAAATTAAACCAAGCTGTAACTTTTGAGCAATTCTTACAAACCAAATATGTAGGACAGAAGCGTTTTTCTTTAGAAGGCGGAGAAACATTGATCCCTGCAATTAGTATGACACTTTTTAATGCTGTTGATAAATATCAATTAGAAGAATGTGTTATCGGTATGGCACATAGAGGGCGTTTAAATACCTTAATAAATATATTTAGAAAACCGGTAAGAGAACTTTTCAGCGAATTTGAAGGAAAAGATTTTGAGGATGATGATATAGATGGTGATGTAAAATACCATTTGGGATTGACCTTGAATAAAACCTATCAGAATGGTAAGGATATAAAAATGAATTTAGTGCCAAATCCTTCACACTTAGAAGCTGTTGATGCTGTTGTTGAAGGAATCACACGAGCTAAAATTGATAGAAAATACAAAGGTGATTCCTCAAAAATACTACCTATTCTTGTTCATGGCGATGCAGCAATCGCAGGGCAAGGCGTAGTATATGAGGTAATTCAAATGAGTAAATTAAAAGGTTATTCTACAGGAGGTACTATCCATATTGTGGTAAATAATCAAATTGGTTTTACAACCAATTATTTAGATGCTAGGTCAAGCACCTATTGTACAGATATTGGAAAAGTAACATTATCTCCGGTATTACACGTAAATGCTGATGATGCAGAAGCGGTTGTACACGCTACTGAAATGGCATTAGAATTTAGAATGCGTTTTAAACGTGATGTATTTATTGATCTATTAGGATACAGAAAATATGGTCATAATGAAGGTGATGAACCACGTTTTACACAACCGAATTTGTATAAAGCGATAGCTAAACATGATAATCCCAGAGATATTTATGCACAACGTTTAATAGAAGAAGGCATCATAGATGAAACTTATAAAAAGAAGATCATAGCCGATTTTAAAATCATGCTAGAAAATCAATATGAGATGTCTAAAAGAGATAGTACTTCAACGGTAAAACCCTTTATGGAAAGCACATGGAAAGGGTTTTCACGTAAAGATGTAAAAGATATGTTGTTACCCGTTAATACAACGTATGCTGCACAGAATCTGAAAAATATTGCAAAAGTAGTATCAACTGTACCTGAAGGCGTAAAATTTTTAAGAAAAGCGGAACGTATTTTGGCTGGACGAACTCAAATGATAGAAACTGATACTATTGATTGGGGCTTGGCAGAAACATTAGCCTATGGTTCATTATTAGAAGAAGGTTACAACATTCGTATTTCTGGTCAAGATGTTGAACGTGGTACCTTTAGTCATCGTCATGCCATATTACGAGATGAAATCTCTGAAGAACGGATCAATTTACTGAATACAAACCCTGATAATAAGGGACAAATGAATATTTATAATTCATTGCTGTCAGAATATGGTGTACTTGGTTTTGATTATGGTTATGCGATGGCGAACCCTAATACATTGACCATTTGGGAAGCACAATTTGGCGATTTTAGTAACGGAGCTCAAATTATTTTTGATCAATATATGTCTGCAGCTGAGGATAAATGGAAATTACAAAACGGAATAGTTGTCTTATTACCACATGGGTATGAAGGGCAAGGTTCTGAGCACTCTTCAGCTAGAATGGAACGTTTTTTACAATTATGTGGTATTGATAATATGACTGTTGCTGATTGTACAACGCCGGCCAATTTTTATCATTTATTGCGTCGACAATTGAAGCGTGATTTTAGAAAACCTTTAATTGTGTTTACGCCTAAAAGTTTATTACGCCATCCAAAAGCTACTTCATCATTAAATGAGTTAGCAAAAGGCGGGTTTCAAGAAGTAATTGATGATGTAATTAACCCTACTAAGGTTAAAAAATTAGTATTTTGTACCGGTAAATTCTATTATGACTTATTGGCAGAACGAGAAAAACTTGAAAGAGAAGATGTGGCGTTAGTGCGTATTGAACAATTATTTCCTTTACATTTAGAGCAGTTGCAACAAGTTATAGATAGATATAAAAATGTAAAAGACTATGTTTGGGCACAAGAAGAGCCTCAAAATATGGGTGCTTGGAGTTATTTATTGCTGCGTTTTGATTTGGTAAAATTACAAGTTGCTTCTAGACCATTTTATTCAGTTCCGGCTGCAGGTTCTAGTACTAGGTTTAAAAGAAGGCATCAAAGAGTAATTGATATGGTTTTCGTCCACCTTCCGTCTTCCCAAAGGGAAGAAACTGAAAAGTAGAACGGATAATAAGGTAAGTGAATTTATGAAAATTATAATCGAAAATAGTAATATTATAAAGTAAAAATATTGAAAATGCTTTGAGTTCCTTCCCTTTGGGAAGGTTAGGATGGGCTTAAAAGATTTAGAACATGATATTAGAAATGAAAGTTCCTTCACCGGGGGAATCTATTACAGAAGTAGAAATCGCAACATGGTTAGTTGAAGATGGTGATTATGTTGAAAAAGATCAGGCAATAGCCGAAGTAGATTCAGATAAAGCAACCTTAGAATTACCTGCTGAAGAAAGTGGTATAATTACATTGAAGGCAGAAGAAGGTGATGCGGTAACTGTAGGTGCAGTGGTGTGTTTGATTGATACTAGTGCAGCTAAACCTGAAGGAAGTGGGCAGTCTTCAGTAAACAGTGGAGATTCCTCTGTCATTTCGAGCGCAGTCGAGAAAAAAGAGGAATTAGTACAAAACAAAGAAACATATGCAAGTGGAACAGCTTCTCCGGCAGCCAAAAAAATATTAGCTGAAAAAAATATTTCAGCGGATACCATAAAGGGTACAGGTAAAGATGGTAGAATTACTAAAGATGATGCCGTAAAAGCAGTGCCGAGTATGGGTACACCTGCTGTTGATACTACTAGGGGAGGAGAACGTAAAAAGTTATCAATGTTACGTCGTAAAGTAGCTGAACGTCTGGTTGCTGTAAAGAATGAAACTGCAATGTTAACTACGTTTAACGAAGTTGATATGAAACCTATATTTGATTTACGTAAACAATATAAAGAAGATTTTAAAACCAAGCACGGTGTAAGCTTAGGCTTTATGAGTTTCTTTACGAAGGCTGTGGTTAGAGGCTTACAATTATTTCCTGATGTGAATTCTATGATTGATGGCGATTTTAAAGTATCATATGATTTTCAAGATATTTCAATTGCTGTTTCCGGACCTAAAGGGCTAATGGTTCCTGTAATCAGAAATGCTGAAAATTTAACTTTTAAAGGCATTGAAAGCGAAGTAAAACGGTTGGCTATTCGTGCAAGAGATGGTGAAATTACGATTGATGAAATGACAGGAGGTACATTTACCATTACCAATGGTGGTGTATTTGGGTCAATGTTATCGACACCAATTATTAATCCTCCGCAAAGTGCCATTTTAGGAATGCATAATATTGTAGAACGACCTGTAGCAATTAATGGTAAGGTTGAGATAAGACCAATTATGTTTGTAGCTGTGTCGTATGATCATAGAATTATTGATGGAAAAGAATCAGTTGGGTTTTTAGTAGCTATAAAAGAAGCTTTAGAAAACCCGGTAGAAATTTTAATGGATAATGATGCTAAGAAGGCATTGGAAATGTAATAACAGTTTTATCAGATTAAAAATAATAACGTTTAAAAGCTTCAATAGCTGCATAATCAGCCAAACCTAAATTATGATATTTTTTAGCCGTTAATCTATTTCTATCTTCAACTCTTACCCAGAACTCTCGAGAGTCATCGCCTTGAAACATCACACCATCCTTTTGAGATTGATGATAAAATATGGCGTGTCTTTTCTTTAGCACCTGATCAGGACTCATTGGGACAGCCATATCAATTTCATAGGTTTCCCATTCGAGCCAGGCACCTCTATATAACCAAACCCAACAGTCACTCATAAATGATTTAGATTTTAATTTTTCTAAAGCACCCAAAAGGGCATTTAAACAAACTTTATGCGTTCCATGTGGGTCAGCCAAATCACCGGCAGCATATATTTGGTGTGGTTTAATTTTTGCTATTAAAGAACACATCATTTCTATATCATTATCAGATAATTTGTTCTTTTTTATGGTTCCGGTTTCATAAAATGGCAAATCTAAAAAATGTACATTTTCATCAGGTAAACCTAAATATCGTGTAGCAGCTAAAGATTCACTTCTTCTAATTAAACCTTTGAGTTTTCTTATCTCTATAGTATCTATGCTGTTTTCTTTCTTTTTTTTGAGATAATTGATAGTATTTTTGATCTCATCTGACTCATTTAATTGATTACAGACTTCAGCAAATTTTAAAGCATCTTCATCAGGAACAGCTATATTTCCTGAAGTTTGATAAGCTACATGCACTTCATGCCCTTGTTCAATCAATCTGTCAAAAGTACTACCCATTGATATTACATCATCATCAGGGTGAGGACTGAAAATTAGGACACGTTTATTTGCAGGATTTGCACGCTCAGGTCTATTAGTATCATCAGCATTTGGTTTACCACCGGGCCATCCGGTAATGGTATGTTGTAAATTATTGAATATCTTAATATTTAGATCATAAGCGGTACGCTCTTCAATAAGCAAACTAGACATTCCATTATTGTTATAATCTTTATCGGTAAGTTTTAATATAGATTTATGTAGGAGTTCGCTTAACCAAACAACCGCTTTTCTTTTCAAGTTTTCAGACCAAACACAAGAAGATACTAACCATGGTGTTTTTACTCTAGTTAATTCAGCAGCAGCTTCATTATCTAATACAAAGGTAGTATTATTGTGATTCTGTAAATATGTAGCAGGCACATCAGAAGATATTTCACCTTCAATGGTCTCTTTAATAACCTCAGCTTTATTAATACCCCAGGCCAATAATATAATTCTGTTGGCTTTTCTGATAGTACCAATACCCATGGTTATTGCTTTTCTAGGTACGTTATCAATTCCTAAAAAGGCCGGAGCTGCATCAACCCTTGTAATATGATCTAATGTAATACTTCTCGTACCGGAATTTAGATGAGAACCGGGCTCATTAAAACCCACATGACCCGTTCTGCCAATACCGAGTAATTGAAGATCTAAACCACCGGCTTGTTTAATTTTTAGCTCATAATCAATACAATATTGATGTATATCATCACTATGAATAGTTCCATCAGGAATATGAATATTTTCGGGGATTATATCAATATGATCAAAAAGATGTTCATGCATAAAATAATGATAACTTTGGATGTTTTGTTTATCCATAGGATAATATTCGTCCAAATTAAAAGTCATCACATTAGTAAAACTCAAGCCTTCTTCATTGTGCATTCTAACCAACTCTTCATATACTTTTATAGGAGAAGAACCGGTAGCTAACCCCAACACACAATTTTTATTTTCAAGTGCTGTTTTTCGAATAAGTTCGGCAATTTCATTAGCTACTATACTAGAAGCTTCATTAGAATTATCAAAAATTACATTGTGAATTTTTTCAAATCTGGTCTCTTCAAATTTACCGGCTTCTTTATAGTCGATATTTTTTCCTATCACCTTATTGCCCATTACTTTTATACTTATTAAATATTTCTCTTACACTTTTATGCTTTAATAATAATTTATTGGCTAATTCTTCTTCAATTTCAAGTTCATCCATTATCATTTTGATGCCTCTATTTGTCAGTTTTTTATTAGATAACTGCATGTCAACCATTTTATTACCCAATACTCTGCCCAGTTTTATCATGATAGTTGTCGAAATCATATTCAATACTAATTTTTGAGCAGTTCCAGCTTTCATCCTTGTACTTCCGGTAACAAATTCCGGTCCTACAATTAATTCAATAGGATAATCAACTTCCAATGATAGTGGTGAGTTTTTATTGCAAGTAATACATCCGGTAATGATATTCTGTTGTTTGGCTTTTTTAATACCTCCGATAACATAAGGAGTTGTTCCGGAAGCAGCAATCCCTATAAGAACATCTTTTTTAGTAATATTGTACTTTTGTAATTCAATCCAAGCTAGATTGGTATCATCTTCGGCATTTTCAACAGCTTTTCTAAGTGCGCTATCACCACCCGCAATCAAACCAATAACCCAATCATCAGAAACCCCAAAAGTAGGTGGACATTCAGAGGCGTCTAAAACGCCCAATCTACCACTAGTGCCGGCTCCAATATAAAATAGTCTTCCTCCTTTTTTCATTTTTAAAACGATAGTATCAACCAATTTATGAATATTAGGAATTGCTTTTTCTACAGCAATAGAAACAAATTTATCTTCTCTGTTAATATTAGTAAGGAGCTTTAATGTATCCATTTTTTCTAAATCATTATATTTAGAAGACTGTTCAGTGGTTAGTTTTGATGCATCCATTTATTTGTTTTTAATACATTTTAACTTCATTTAACTGTTCTTTATAATCATCTAATTTTTCAAAAGAATCAAGTTTGTCTATAGATTCATTATTTTCAACCCAATGCCTTAATTTATCGGTACCATTGATAATATCAATAGGCTTTTGAGTATAATTATATTCATAAGGAGGTTCTTTCCATTCAAAATCGTTTCCTAAATAATGATATAATTCACGTAATAAAAATTGACCAACACGCCAGGGTTTAAAGATTTTTTTATTAGTAATGTGAATTTGAAAACCGCCACAAATTGTATTATCATGTTTTTGAAAAGTTGGAAGAAACGTTATAGGGCGAAGCACAAAACCTTCTAACTTCGATTTTTTTATACTATTAGACAAATGAGTTTCGTAAAATGAAAAAGGCTTTATTTTTGGATGTCCTACAATTTCTAATGGTTGTGAAGTGCCACGCCCTTCACTTAATTGCGTGCCTTCAAACAAAACTGTTGCTGGAAAAGTATAAGCACTTTCTGCTCTTGCAAGATTCGGGGAAGGCAATATCCAAGGTAATTTGGTATCTTCAAAAAACATTTCACGTCTCCAATGATGCATTTTTATTATTTCGAGATTTATTTTCTCTTTAGCCCACAAATTTTGATGCATTAATGCAACTTCTCCAATGGTCATTCCATGTCGTACAGGAATAGGATGGAGACCAACAAATGATTTGAATTCAGACTCTAATATGTTTCCTTCAATATCAATTCCGTTAATTGGATTAGGACGATCAAGTACAACAACTTGAATGTCTTTACCAACACATTTTTCCAATAAAAGTGTTAGTGTATAAATGTATGTATATATTCTACATCCCACATCTTGTAGATCAACAAAGAAATGATCAATGTTTTCTAACATTTCATCTGTAGGAATACGTGTTTCTGAATAGAGCGAATATACAGGAATGTTAAAATAGGGATGAATAGTATGATTGGTTTCTACCATATTGTCCTGAACATCAGTAGAAAAACCATGTTGAGGTCCAAATATTTTCACAAAACGTTTACCGAATATTTCTTTAAATTTTAAAACTGCATGGTTAAAATTTGAATCTATAGATGCATTATGGCATAATAATGCCACATTGCCTTTAAATTTATTTTGTAGAGCTTTATCTTGGATTAAGAAATCTAAACCTGTTTTGACTTTCATGTGTTTCTTAACGGTATTTTATAAAAATTAACAGAAAAATATATTTATAAGCACAGAGAATTGAATTTAGAGCAACAAATTTGTTGCTCTAAATTCTCTCAAAAACTAATTCAAATATTTATTAATAAATTTTATTAAATAGATGGATCCGTTGGAGTATTCGGATTACTATTTCTTTCGGTAATAGGGTATGGATAGAAATTTCTATTACGTTCTTCAGTATAAATCATACTGGTACCACTAGGTTGTGGTCGATCAAAACGCCTGCTGTCTTCCAAACTCATTCCTGTTAAAAACAATTCAGCTCTACGATTACGATAAACTTCATTTAATAAAGCATCTACTGTATTTGCCCCAGAATAAGAAGCTACATTGGCATTTATACCAAAAACATCATCGGTATCAGTCAATACATCGTTTATTGCTGTAGTTGCAGCTGCCATATCCGGTGAACCTTTTCTAAGGTTTGCTTCTGCTATAATCAATTTCATCTCATCCGGTATATAAACCGGTAAAGATTCTGTATTTACATCAAAAAATCCTGCTAAGTCTTCAATGGGCAATCCATTTAGGTTAGTTTCACCTAAAGAAACTAAATAAAAAGACAATCTGCCATCTGAGGCATCAAAAGAAAATGTAGCGGGTAATCCGAAATTATCTCTTGGTTTAAAATTAGCATTGCTTAAGAATACTCGAGCCCAAATAGGATTTAAGTTTTGTAAGTCATAAGAAAAAACAGAGGTAGATGATAAATCTACATTGTTGGCAGCGGTAATAGCAGCTTCATAGTTACCGGCAAATAGGTTATACCTAGCTAGCATGGCATCTATTGTGTTTTCTATTTCTATATCTAATATAGCTTCATTCGTAAATTCATCAGATATTGCAGTGGCTGTAATTATTGATTTAGCTTCATTCAATAAGGTAATAGCGGTTCGAAATCCATCCATCCTCGAAATAAAAGCGGCATCATTATTATTACTAGTTTGCACTATTACTTGCTCATAGCTTTGCGCTAGACTACCAATAGACATCGCTTTAAATAGCTTAGCATACGCTAAAAGACCACTTTGTGTACCAGCCTCTAAGCTTAGAGCTGGAGCACTATTTTCAATATCTTCGGCTACCTTCATTACTCTTAACATGGTTGCCCACAAACCTTGAATATTGGAATTAAAATTAGGTAGACCACTACCTCCATCTTCTAAATCTATTAAATTCTGAAGAGTAATGGTAATACCGACTTCTCGGGTAGTAATAGCTGGCGTCTCTATGATCCACCTTACCCCTGAGGTAGCATATATTTGTTGCATACCTACAGTTGCGGCTAATATACCTTCCCTAGAAGAAAATACTTGATTATCGTTAGCAGCATTAGGATTATCGAAATTTGTTTCACAAGAGGTTACCAACAATATTGTGGTAAGCAAAAATGCGAATCTATAGTTAAAGATATTTTTCATTTTTATTTTATTTAGATTAGAAACTAACATTTATACCTAATTGATATGTTCTTGGTATTGGAACTCCTGCAAAATCAAAACCTCTTACTCCATTACTCTGACCTGCAGTATTTATTTCAGGATCCCAACCACTATAACTATCCCATGACACTAAATTTCTACCAATTAAACTGAATTTTATAGCATCAATTGATTTAAGTGGCGATTTTAAATTATAGCTTAAAGCGAGTTCTCTTAACTTTACAAATGATCCATCTTCAACGAATTCTTCAAAAATTCTTGCCTGAGCACCACCAAATCCTTTAGGTCTATTGCCTAATAATTCTTCTCCTGCATTAGGACCTCCGCCAAAAATAGCATTATCTAATAGTCTTCTATTCCAGTTAAAAACATCAAACCCTTGTACGGCATCAAATTGTATCCTAAGGTTAAAACTTTTGTAACTGAATTCATTAATTAAGGATCCAAACCAATCCGGATTTGGATCGCCAAGCACTTTAGAAGAAGATCCTTCTGCAGTAGTTCCTCTAAATGGAAAACCATTTGCATCTAATGAAATACTTCCATCTGCTTCTCTGGCATAAAATTCTCTAAAAAAGACCCCTAAAGGCTCTCCTTCAATTACATAGTTGGTAGAAAAGCTACCACCTAATGCAAATTGACCGCCTCCGGCAACTTTAGTTACAACATTTTCATTTTTAGAATAGGTAACCGTAATATCCCAAGAAAAATCTTCGGTTTTTACAGGAACTCCACGTAGTAATAATTCTATTCCTTTATTCTCTAGATTACCTACATTTTCTAGTCTAGTTCTAAAACCAGTGGATGGAGCGACCTCTCTCTCTAATAACAGATCTGTTACATTTTGTTTGTAATAGGTAAATTCTATACCCAATCTATTATTAAAAAACCCTGCATCAAAACCAATTTCAATTTCTTCTTGACGCTCAGGTGCAATATTTAAATCACCTTGTGCTCTTCTTGGTATTAGACTTACAGTGCTGTTAATTGCAGAAGGGTCAAATAATGTAAATCTTTGAAAAGATGTTAAAGCAGTTAAGTTACCTGCTTGCCCCCAAGAAGCTCTTAATTTAAAAGTATTAAATGTTTCACCAAAGGTATCTTCCCAAAAATCTTCTTCAGATAGTATATAAGAAAGACTTGTTTTAGCATACAATTGGTCTCTTTCGTTTTCACCAAAAGTAGAAGCACCATCCATTCTTATAGCTCCGTTAAGATATAATTTATCTTTGTAGCTAAACGATTGTTGTACAAACCCCCCCCAATAAGAAATTTGGGATCTGCTTTCTCCTTGTTCAAAAAGACCTCCTGTTGTTGCAACTTCAACAATTGGAGGTAAACCTGTAGCATTTATACCAACCCTATCAAACTCTTCATATTGCCATGAACCTCCTAATGTAGTCGTAGATGAAATATCTTCATTCAAATCTATTTGATAATATAAATTCAAATCACTGTTGTATTGAAAATTATTAATATCTGACCTACGAGCAAATCCATCAGCGTTGGGAGATGTATTATTGGTAGGAATAAACGCTGTACCTGATTGGTTAAAATAATCTAAGCCCAAAGTATATTTTGCAGATAAATGCTCAGTAATTTTTGCGTCAAAGCCTACACTTGTTATAAAACGATTTACTTTTTGCCTAAAATCAAAACGATTTACAGCTTCCGCAGGGTTTGTTCTAGCCACTAATAAAGAGGTAACCGGATATACTCCTGATTCATTTGGTGCCGGATTGACAGAGTTATCACTAAATAAAAATCCTGTAATTGCTCCATAAGCAGCATTGATACCTCCATTTGGTATATCACTACTCTGACTCCGCACGTAGTTTAAACCTGCATTTACAGTAAGCCAATCAAATGCCTTTTGATTAATATTTACTTTAAAGCCAACTCTTCTGAAATCAGTATTCTTGATGATACCTTCATTGTCTAACTGTGATGCAGATATAAAGTAGGAGGTTTTTTCGTTACCACCACTTACTGAAAGATAATTTTCTACTCCAAAACCGGTAGCAAAAAATTCATCTTGAAAATTATAACGTGTTACAGGAACGGTAGCAAGATCATTTCTGTCGAAAATATTTACCCATTGTAAGGGTGCTGTATTATAGTCTATTTCCTTTCTAAGTTCATTACTTCTCACACTCGTAGAAAAACTAAATTTTGGAGCTCCTTTTTTACCTCTCTTTGTGAAAATCTGTACGACACCATTACTGGCTCTAGATCCATAAATAGCTGCTGCTGCTGCTCCTTTTAGAATTTCAATTCTTTCTACATCGTTTGGGTTAAGGTCAGCCAATCTATTTTGAGAGGTACCACCTAAATCTAAAGGGCTTGCACTGGAATTACTGATAATTATCCCATCTACAATATATAGTGGGTCAGAATTCCCTAAAACTGTACTTGCCCCTCTAAGCCTTATACTTATTCCACCTGCGGGATCTCCGGAATTTTGTTGTACCAATGCACCGGCAACTTTTCCTGATATGGCTTGGTCAACTGCAATAGCAGCATTGTTTACCAAATCACTAGCTTTTAAAGTAGAAATGGCATTACCTAGAGTTCTTTTATTTACTCCAATACTATTTCCTGTAACGATAATTTCATCTAGGCTTAATAAATCTTCTTGTAAAGCAATATCAATCACTTGACTTTCGTCAGTTAATTTTACAGAAGTAGTTTTGAATCCAAGATAGCTAAAAACAAGCATCTTGTCTTTAAAATTGTCTGCATTGATAGTGTAGTTTCCGTCAAAATCGGTAACACTTCCACTTGTAGTTCCTTGAATAACCACACTAACACCTGGTAGCGGGTTTCCACTTCCTTTTTCAGTGACTGTACCCGAAATAGTTATTGATTGTGCAAATAAACTTTGAACAAAAAACACCATCAGGAGCGTTGAAAATAGATAATAATTTTTTTTCATTTGAGTTAAAATTTATATTTGTATGGAACGAATATACAAAACACATTTTAATTTGCTGTATTTTATTGCAAAAATATCTTGCAAATATTCTATTTTGTTAAAAATACAGCATAAATTAATTAGATTTGCTTAAATTTATCGCATTAAAATATTTAAATTGCTTTTTTATATCAATTTTTATAATATTACAAAGAGTTAAAAAATTTCTTAATTATTGGAAAAAAACAACGACATCAAATTATTCTTAATGAAGTACACATTCATAACAGAATTTTATTGACCGATTTGGCAGGTATATTAAAAGTTTCTATGGACACTGTACGTAGAGATGTAAAAGAGCTTGATAAGCTTAAAAAATTAAAGAAAGTACATGGTGGCGCAGTTTCTACCATATTATCCTGAACATCTGTGCTAAAACCGTGTTGAGACCCAAACAGTTTTATAAACCTAGAACCAAATATTTCTTTAAATTTTAAAACAGCATGAGTATAAGTTGAATCAATAGATGCATTATGACATAATAATGCCACATTACCTTTAAACTTATTTTGAAAGTTTTTGTCTTTGATCAATATATCTAAACCTGTTTTGACTTTCATGTGTTTCTTAACGGTATTTTATAAAAATTAACAAAAAAATATATTTATAAGCACAGAGAATTGAATTTAGAGCAACAACTATGTTGCTCTAAATTCTCTCAAAAACTAACTAATTCAAATATTAATAATTAATAATGAGTTTGTCTTAAGTAGACGGGTTTGCTGGAGTGCTTGTGTTATTATCTCTTTCAGCATTAGGGTATGGATAAAAATCTCTATTTCTCTCAGCACTTGCGTCTGTAGCCCCAGGTCTTCCAAACCTTCTAGTATCTTCTAGAGATAAACCGGTTAAATAAAGTTCAATACGTCTATTTCTATAGATTTCATCTAAAATAGCATCTTGTGTTTGTGCTCCTGAATATGCAGGAAGGTTTGCGCCTAAACCATATGTATCACTAGCAGCCGTTTTCGTTAGAACAATATCAAGTTGAGCTATGGCATCAGTTAGCTGATTATTTCTTGCATAAGCTTCGGCTTTAATTAAAGTTATTTCACCAGATAGATATACAGGAATTTCATCTAAATTATCAACCCAAAAACCTATGAGTTGAAAATCTGAAGCAACAGGCTCATGTACATAAAAAGGAACTCTGCCATCATTTACATCTGGCAATAAACCTGCAGGTAATCCAAAATTCAAATCTCTAGCCTGTGTCACGTTTTGTGACCCAAACCAGAAAGAAAGAGGATTAGGAACTGCGGCATCGTATTCCCAAGTAGAAGTTGATGCTAGGTTAACAACGTTTGCTGCTGTAATGGCTTCTGTATAATTTCCTGCCATTAAATTAAATCTGGCTAATAAAGCATTCACAGAATTTTCTAAATCAACTGAACTAAACACTTCGGAGGTTATTTCAGATGAAAGCCCGGAACTAATATAGGGCTTGCTGATTTTCTAAAAAAATCATTTTATATAATTGAATTTCAGTTAGATAGTCTTATTTTTTATTGATTATTTCTTGGGTAAATGCAAAGGTTTTTGTATCTTATCTGCTATAAACC
>JAKISU010000041.1 GCA_021648445.1 Flavobacteriaceae bacterium | reverse complement strand
GCTATTTTTTAAGAATATTAGTGAAAAATGCAGGTGCTTTTTTAACTCTACTTTATCTAAAAATAAAAATTGTTATCAAACTGCTTGAAAAATGAATTTTAACTTCTTGTAAAATCAGCAAGCCCTACTTATTTTTTTCTCTACTTACCAATCAATGAGTTAATTTAATAATTAAACTATCCTATCATTTACGTTTCTTGCATAAAGAAAAATGAAATGGTGTTAAAAATAATTGCTATACTTAAAAATTCATCTAAAGATTATATAAGCTGTTCAGAGTGTTTTGAATTTGACCAATATCATTGGCTTGTAAAAGGAGAGCAAGAGGTAAAAGTAAAGATACCCGGTTTTTATATGGTAGAAAGTAAGCAAAGTATCATTCAAACAGATAGAGATGGCTGATAAAAAATATGTACCGCAAGGCGTATATTTGGCTTGCGATAAAGGCACAACTCCAACAGAGTTTAAAATAACGAACAATAACAATGTCTTTTTGTTTGAAGAACCCGTTGCCAATACCGGCGACATGGCGCCTAATGTAAACATACTTCCTTTCGGAAGTTGCAGTGTTAAAAGCGGAAGCCCTTGTATGCCTGTGCCTACCGCTTGGCAAGGTTTTGAAGACGGTATATTTATTGGTAACTTTAACCCTTTGTTAGAAGACTCTGTAATGCAGTGTGGTGTAGGCGGTAAAATAGAAATATTTTACTCTTTAGAAGAAGCAGAGGCAGCCAGTGATGATGGTGGTATGAGCTTTTGGCAAATAGTAGGTGCAGCTGTATTGGTAGTAGCTGCGGTAGCGTTGATAGTTGTTACGGGTGGAGCGGCGATTGCAGCTTTTGCTGCAATAGGAGCAGCTTCAGGAGCATTAGCAACAGGAATTGCCGTTACCGTTTTTGTAGCAGAAGTCGCAGGAGCAGCAATGGGAATTTATGGATTGATAAAATATGCCAATGACGGTGACGAAGAGGCTCTGTTTAAAGATGTAGCTTTAGGCTTTTTGTTTTTGGGTGCTGGTAAAGTTTTGGAGAAAGGGTTTAGGGCTTGGAAAGCTGGGAAAGCTGTTGATGATGTAGTAGAAGTTACGGAGGAAATAGCTAAGCCTTATACGAAAAGTAGACCTAGTTATGGTAAAAACCAAGTTGATGAAGTATTTGAAAATGCAAAACAAGCTGACGGAAATATATATGACCCGAATACAGGTGAATTGATACCTTGGGATAAGACAAAACCAAGAAATGGTCAATGGGATATGGGGCACAATCGAGGAAAAGAATATAGAAAATATCATAAAGATTATATGGATGGTAAAATCACAAAAGAAGAATTTTTGGAAATCCATCGTAACCCAAGTCATTATCAACCAGAATTACCTGGTCCAAATAGAAGCCATAAATATGAACAAAAGTAATATATTTGTAGTATGAAAATAGAAGATATTTTTCAAATAGTTAGACTAAAAGAGTATAGAAATTATGATAATGTTATTGATTCTGTAGATATTAATATAGTTAATGAAGATGGTCAAAGTTTATTACATGAAGCTATCGTTTCTGAAAATGAATATGTTGTAAAGGATTTACTTAATCGAGGCATTGACACAAGTATACAGGACAATAAAGGTTTAACACCTTTACATTATGCCGTTCAATATGGAAATATTGATATTATAGAAATGATAATTGAAAATATTAAAGATATCAATTTGACTGATGAACACGGTAACAATCCCCTTTGGACTGCTACATTTAGTGCAAGAGGTAATTATAAAATTGTACAAATTCTTCTTGATAAAGGTGGTATTCCAAATATGAAAAACAAATATAATAAATCTTCATTAGATTTTGCTAAGCAGATTAATGATAAAGAATTAATTAGAATATTAGAAAAAAAAGATGTGGTTTAAGTAACGAAATACGATTAGAATATACTCTTGACTCTTTAAATAAAAAGAATAAACGAATAAACGAATATGCTTAAATAAAATGCTCAATAATTGAGCATTTTTTATTTCATTACTTTACGATTATACCCAAGATGTAGCTTTAGGCTTTATGTTTTTAGGTGCAGGTAAAGTTCTTGAAAAAGAGTTTAGAAAGTGGAAAGCAGGTAAAAACATAGTTGATTCAGCTATAAGTTATGCAAAGCAACTATTTAGATCAATAATTTTATGAAATAGTAACTATGAATATAAAATATTGATTTATTTTTGTCGAACTCATCTTGGGTTACGGTGCGAAGAAAATACAAAAATAAATCATAGATAAACCATAATTATGTATAACTTACTAAAAGGAAAAAGGGGAATTATTTTTGGAGCATTAGATCCAAAATCAATTGCCTGGAAAATAGCAGAAAAGGCTCATGAAGAAGGAGCAAAATTTGTCTTAACCAATGCCCCAATAGCTTTGAGAATGGGAACGATGAATGAGTTGGCTGAAAAGACAGGTTCTGAAATAATTCCGGCAGATGCCACCTCAATGGAAGATTTAGAAAGTTTGGTTACTAAGTCTGTAGAAATTTTAGGAGGGAAACTAGATTTTGTATTACATTCTATTGGTATGTCTGTAAATGTGAGAAAAGGAAGACATTATACAGACCAGAAGTATGACTTTACCACAAAAGGTTGGGATATTTCAGCAGTATCATTCCACAAAGTGATGAGTGTTTTATACAAACAAGATGCGATGAATGAATGGGGTTCAATTGTTGCCTTAACATATATGGCGGCACAACGTGTATTTCCTGATTATAACGATATGGCTGATAATAAGGCATATTTAGAATCTATAGCTCGTAGCTTTGGTTATTTCTTCGGTACTGATAAAAAAGTGAGGGTAAATACCATTTCGCAATCACCTACACCAACAACTGCCGGACAAGGCGTAAAAGGGTTTGACGGATTCTTTACCTACGCTGATAAAATGTCGCCTTTAGGCAATGCTACAGCGGACGAATGTGCGGATTATACTATTACATTATTCTCTGATTTAACCAAAAAAGTAACATTGCAAAATTTATTTCACGATGGTGGATTTTCTAATGTTGGTGTCAGTCAGTCAGTTATGGATTATTTTGACAAAGAAGACTAGAAAATATAATTTAAAGTAAGATTAATGAAAAATTATAATTTTTTGATAAAAAAAGCGTTTACATTACGATAGTAACCCAATTAAAATTACTCAATTATGAAAAGAAAAGCGACTATAATTATTATAATTTTGTTTTTCTTCCCGTTTGTATGGCAATTAAATGCTACTTCTATAAAAGAAAATGCCATTACAAATATTATAGCACCACCAGCAAATGATGAATGTGCCAATGCAACTACATTGACAGTAAATTCGAATTTTTTATGTACTACTAAAACTGCGGGTACAGTAGCTGAAGCTACAGGGTCTGGAGTTAGTACTGGTTGTCCGGGAAATTCAAATGCTAATGATGATGTTTGGTATAAGTTTGTGGCTACAGATACATCTCATAAAATAGAACTGTCAAATATAGCGGGGTCTAATACAGATTTATACTATATTGTATATGAAGGTGGAACTACGGGTAATTGTAATACGATGACGGCTATTTTTTGTGGTAGTGCTAATCCAGGCACTCCACCTAGCTTAACAGTTGGAAATACTTATTTTATTAATGTTTTTACTAACTCTACGGTTTCTGGTGCAAATACAACTTTTGATATATGTGTTGGTTCTACAGCAACAGCACCCTCTAATGATGATTGTGCTGATGCTGAAAATATTGCATTAGCAAGTTTGCCATTTGATGCTACTTATGATGCTACTTCAGCAACAAATAATGCAGGATCTATTACAGTTTCTGGTTGTACAGATATAAATGATGGAGTATGGTATACTGTAATAGGTGACGGTACTGAGATTACTGTAATTGCTAATCCTGATTCATGGGATGCAGCTATAACTGTTTATGAAGGCAGTTGTGGAACTTTTACTTGTGTTGGTAGTAGTAATAATGGAGCTTCGGATATTGCAGAAGGAGTAACTTTTACCTCAACTTCAAGTACCACTTATTATATTAATATTGCACATCCTGGTATTACAGATGAGCCTGAAGGCGTTTTTGACCTATCAGTAACTTCTGCTGTATTGTCAATAGATGATATTGTAGCTAAAGGGTTTTATTATTATCCTAATCCAGTCGAAAAAATACTAAAAATGAATGCTAAAGAATCAATTGACCAAATAAGTTTATATACTATTTTAGGAAGAGAGATCAAAAGATTTACACAGTCTAACGTAAAGGCAGAATTAGATATGTCTAGTTTACCTTCAGGCACTTATTTTGTTAAAGTTGTGATTGGCGATTCAAGCGGTTCATTTAAGATAATAAAGAATTGATATTAAAGTAGTTTTATAAAATATAAAAAGAGGCTCTAAATTTTAGGGCCTCTTTTCTTTTAACACATCATACTTCCTCAGTTGAAATAAAAGATATTAAACCCCAAGGCTCCCGAAGTCGGGACTGGATCCAATAATAGGAATCGACCCAAGGGTTGAGGTATTAGCCAAGATTCCGCTGAAAAAAAGCGGGATTAGTTCGACTGCCGGCATAGGCAGGAAGAAAATTGAAATTAATTTTTTAAAGTCTCACGAATAAATATTTTTTACGGATCAGAGATAAACTCCATATAAATTTTTCCATTGAGTTTATGTATATTTACAATGAAAAAATTCATGTCGTTTAGACATATTAAATCTATCTTTTGGAGTTAAAATTTTCCATAATTATTCCGGTTTATAATCGCCCAGACGAAATTGATGAATTATTAGAGAGTCTTACGAAACAGACTTATAAAAGGCACTTTCAAGTAATTGTTGTTGAAGACGGTTCTGACTTATCATCAGAAGACTGTGTAAAAAAGTATCAAGATAAATTAGATATTGAGTATTACTATAAAGAAAACTCTGGACCGGGATTAAGTAGAAATTTTGGTATGGAAAAGGCTTCAGGTAATTATTTTATTATTCTTGACTCTGATTGTTTACTCCCAAAGCAATATCTAACCGAAATTTCAGATGCTTTGACTAATAATTTTACGGACGCTTTTGGTGGACCGGATGCTTCACATTCATCTTTTACTACCATTCAAAAAGCAATTAATTATACAATGACTTCAATATTAACTACCGGAGGAATAAGAGGAAAAAAAAGTACACTTAATAAATTTCAACCTAGAAGCTTTAATATGGGTTTGTCTAAAATAGCTTTTACCGGTACAAAAGGTTTTGGTAGTCAACATTTTGGTGAAGATATTGATTTAACCTTTCGCTTATGGAAAAATGATTTTAAAACCCAACTTATAGATAAAGCTTTTGTGTATCATAAACGTAGAGTTAATTTTAAAAGTTTTTTCAAGCAAACGTTTAATTTTGGTGCTGCCCGTCCGATTTTAAACAAACAACATCCTAATACAGCTAAAGTTACCTATTGGTTTCCTAGTTTATTTATACTGGGATTATTATTTGCAATAGGGTGCTTTTTTATTAATATAAAACTTCCCTTATTATTAGTTGGAGTTTATTTTTTACTTGTTTTTATTGATGCATTTATCCAAAATAAAAGTTTATTAGTAGCCATTTATAGTATTTGGGCAACTTTAACTCAGTTTTTAGGATATGGCTTGGGCTTTTTACGCTCTTTTATAAGACTTCATATAATGAGAAAACCTATCACTGATGTTTTCCCTAAAATGTTTAAATAATACACTATTTTTGCAATAATTTATAAATAAAAATAGAGAATATCTTTAATTGGAAACTGAAATTTAGAGATTAAACCTTGAATAAAAACATAGAACCCGAAACTTACAATGCAATACGCAAAGAATATATTAGAGACTATTGGTAATACACCTCTGGTAAAAATCAATACAATTACTAAAGATATAAATGCTTTGGTTTTGGCTAAGGTAGAAACCTTCAATCCTGGTAATTCTGTAAAAGATAGAATGGCAATTAAAATGATTGAAGATGCTGAAGCTGATGGACGCTTAAAACCTGGAGGGACAATCATTGAAGGAACTTCCGGCAATACAGGTATGGGCTTGGCGTTAGTAGCTATTATTAAAGGATATAAATTAATATGTGTAATAAGCGATAAACAATCTAAAGAAAAGATGGATATTCTCAGAGCAGTAGGAGCAGAGGTTGTGGTTTGTCCAACCGACGTTGAGCCCGATGATGCACGTTCTTATTATTCCGTTTCTAAACGACTAGCCAAAGAGACATCTAATTCTTGGTACGTAAATCAGTATGACAACCCTTCTAATGCAATTGCTCATTATGAACAAACTGCCCCGGAAATATGGGAACAAACCGATGGTAAGATTACTCATTTTGTTGTAGGAGTTGGTACAGGAGGTACTATTTCAGGTGTTGGAAAATATTTAAAAGAGAAAAACCCTGACATCAAAATTTGGGGCGTTGATACCTATGGATCTGTGTTTAAAAAATATCACGAAACTGGTATTTTTGATGAAAATGAAATCTATCCTTATATAACTGAAGGCATTGGTGAAGATATATTACCTAAAAATGTCAATTTTGATATCATAGATGGATTTACTAAAGTTACTGATAAAGATGCGGCTGTCTATACCCGGAAATTAGCAAAAGAAGAAGGAATTTTTGTGGGTAATTCGGCAGGTTCAGCTATTAAAGGTGTATTACAATTAAAAGAACATTTTAAGTCTGATGATGTAGTTGTAGTATTATTTCATGACCATGGGAGTCGATATGTAGGTAAAATGTTTAACGACGATTGGATGCGTGACAGAGGTTTTTTAGATAAAAAAGTTACTATTGCATTAGACCTAATTAAAAATCACATTGATGAACCTTTAATCTTTGTAAGGACTGAAGAATTGGTGTCGCATGCCATAGAAAGAATGCGACAATATAATATCTCACAGATTCCGGTTAAAGATAATAATGGTTTTGTGGGCTCAGTTGATGAAAGTGATTTGTTTAAATTGTATTTTGAAGATAAAAATATAGCTGATAAATCAATTAAAGCCGTAATGCGAGAAGCTTTTCCAATAGTTGATAAAAATACACCAATAGCCGAAATTTCAAAATTAATTACTAAAGAAACCAAAGCAGTTTTAGTTGATTTAGATAATGGTAAACATCAAATTATCACTAAATATGATGTTATTAATATGATTAGTTAGATTTATTACCATCTAGAATTCTAAAAAAAGTTTCAGGTTCCGGCCTTACTCTGTAATTATCTGTTAAATCAGCAAAGATAATTTTACTTTTTGCATCTGTGATGAGTATAGTTGGCATCACAGTATCGTTTTTATAGCCTAACATTTGCATCCCTAAAGGCAGACCATTTTTATGGAAGATTTCTAATTGCTTTGCTACTTTATTATCAATATCTACTAAAAAGCGAAAATTCACATTGTATTTTTTAGCCAATGATTTAGAGAAATGATGAGGTTGTGGACTGATCAACACCATCGTTACACCTCGTTTTTCCAAATCTTTGTATTGTGAAGAAATCTCTTTGATTTGTGCCATACATAGTGGACACCAATTACCGCGATAAAACATCATAATAGTTGGATTGCCAAGAAATGATTTCGAATACACTTTATTTTTAGAGAGATCTTCTAATTCGAATTCCGGTAGAAAACTTCCTACTTCAAAATTCTGATTTCTTTTATCAAATCTTGAATACCAGAATACATAAGCTAACCATCCTAATAATAATATCAAGCTAGGGGAAGATTCCATTAATTCATTGTTTTCATAAATACTACCTCCTATAACACTTAATAAAAAGCCAATAGTAATGATTACAGTTCTAAACCATAAATTAGCACTGGTTCTGGCGGTGTCATGCAAAGTCATTGCTTTAATGAATAAAAAAGCAATCGTAAAAGAAGCAATAAGTCTTCCGATATATCGATAAGAAAAACCATGATTGATTAAGTGTATAATACTTTGTGTTACAGAAAAGACCGCATACATTATAAAAGAACTTATAAAAACTGATTTCAATATATTTTTCATAGTTTAGTTGTAGCAAGAATGTATACTAACTTACAAAATAAATAGCATTTATATTTTAATAGCTCTATTGTGAAAGAAGATTTACTACATTATATCTGGAAATATAAACTTTTTGATGTTGAGCAATTAAAGACTACTCAAAAAGAAACGATTCAATTAGTTAATTCTGGAGATCATAATCAAAATACAGGTCCTGATTTTTTTAATGCACAACTTAAAATTGATAATCAACTGTGGGCTGGTAATGTAGAAATTCATATAAAATCTTCTGATTGGTATGTGCATGGTCACGAAAAAGACAGTAATTATGACACTGTAATTTTGCATGTAGTTTGGGAAAATGATGTTGCCATTTATAGAAAAGATAATTCGCTAATTCCTACTTTAGAGCTTAAAAACTATGTTGATAAAGAGATTCTTACCAATTATAAAAAGTTATTTTCTGCCCCTCAAAAATGGATTAATTGTGAAGAGGAAATTACTTCTATTGACCAATTCTTATTAGATAATTGGGTAGAACGGATTTATATCGAAAGGTTAGAAGAGAAATCTCATCTAATTCAAAAATTATTAGTTACTTCTAAAAATGATTGGGAGGCAGTATTGTTTATAATGCTTTCTAAAAGCTTTGGTTTAAAAGTTAATGGAGATGCCTTTTTAAATCTAGCGAATTCAATAGATTTTTCTACCGTAAGAAAAGAAAAACAGAATTTAATGAGTACTGAAGCTTTACTTTTTGGTCAAGCTGTTTTGCTAAATGATGATATTCAGGATGGATATTATCAACAACTTCAAAAAGAGTATAATTATTTAAAAAAGAAATATCAATTACAATCAAATAGTAAATCGCAAATTCAATTTTTCAGATTACGACCTAATAATTTTCCAACAATACGATTGGCACAATTAGCAGCATTACTAAATCAACGGCAAAATTTGTTTTCGAAAATTATGTCAACCGGACAATTAGAAGATTTTTACGAATTGTTTGATGTTTCAATATCAGAATATTGGCAAACACATTACTCCTTTACGGCAACTTCTAAAAAATATAATAAAAAGTTGACAAAGCCTTCTATTGATTTATTATTGATAAATACAATTATTCCTTTACAGTTTATGTATTTAAAGCATATAAATAAATTAGATGAAGAGCAACTTTTAAATACTGTAAGGCAGATTAAAGCTGAAAAAAATACCATAATTGATAAATTTAATACATTAAAAGTAAGCTCAAGTAATGCTCTTGACAGCCAGGCTCTTTTACAATTGAAGAATGAATATTGCTCTAAGCAGATGTGTTTACAATGTGCAATTGGGAATATTTTAATTACAAATAAATAAATTTATAGAGGTCAGTAGATAGCTTCATATTATATTCATCCTTTTTAAGGTTAACAGTCTGGTTGAGCCTTTCGGCTTCGCTCAAGATAAACTAAAGTCGAGACCTTCTTTGAAACCTATACCGTTCTCGACTGCGTTCGAACTGACAAGGAATAAAAATTTACTCAACTGATATTTAATACTTTAAACTGTAAATTTTATATGTACTTATCTACTGACCTCTATAAATTTATTAGAGATTTATATAAGTATACCCTGTATTCAGTGATGGTAAATTCACTGTTTATGGTGAACTTTCCCTTCCCTCAAATTAAGACATTTGTAATGTGTTATTAGCTAAAAAGAAAGCTATCAGACATTAATTTTTAAATTCATAATTTTAAACCCTTAATTTGTTATGAGAAAAACAATACTATTTATATCAATATTTTATTTTATTTTTTCATGCTCTGGTGTTGAAAAGAAAGCAAAAGAGAATGTCAAAAGGACAGTGCCGAGAGATTATAAAGCTGAACTGAATCAATATTTTAGTACAAATTATTTAAGTGTTGTTAAGCCTGTAATTAAAGATGTTAAGATTGATAGCATAGCATGGATACATAAATTTTATAATAATATTGACCATTCTACTATTTGGATAACTGATTCTATTCAATTATCAGAAGCTGGCATTCGTTTAATCGATCAACTTTCAAATGCTAAAAATTATGGTTTAGATACCAGATGGTATAAAACAAACACCTTAATAGCTTTAAAAAAAGGACTAGACACTATCCAATTAAAAGATAAAAAGTACGCTACGGCGAGCGAATTAGAAGTGCTATTAACCTATTATTTTATGCAACATGGTAAGCATTTAAATTATGGAGTTTTAGGTTCTATAACTAATTTAACCGAAATGTCTAGAAAAAAGTTCAATTTGAATTTACCTGATTATTTGAATGATGCTTCAAAATCTGACAGTATTATTGAAAAATTATTAGACCTACAGCCTAAGCATGTTGAATATCGTAATCTGCAAAAAGGGCTTGAAAAGTTTTTAGAAAACACTAGTAGCTTATCTACAGATAATGTAAATGTACAAGTTTTTAGAAAAGATTCTTTAAAAACGATAAAACAAGCAAAAAAGGCACTAGTGTTACATCAGTATTTAACTGATGAGCAAAATGATTCTTTATATTTTAATGCGCTTACAAAATTTCAAACAGAACATGGTTTAAAACCTGATAGTCTAATAGGAAAAAATACCGCTATTGCTTTGTCGGTTAGCCCTTATGAATATTATAAAAAAATTGTTACAAATTTAGAGCGTTGGCGTTGGAGAGATGATTGGTCTTCTTCAGATTATATATATGTAAATATACCAAGGTATAAAATGCAACTATATAAAAACGGAAAACAATCAAGAGAACACAAAGTTGTAGTAGGGAGTTTTAAAAATCAAACTCCTGAGATTATTGATACTTTAGAGTATATCATTGCATATCCATATTGGAATGTTCCCAGAAAAATTTCTGTAAAAGAAATTTTAGGTAAAGTTCAAAAAGATTCTACCTATTTAATAAGAAATAATTATGAAGTCTTTGATTATTCTAGAAAAACAATTGAACCAAATTCGGTTAATTGGAATGAAATAAATAATAATAATTTTAAATATTTTATAAGACAAAAAGGAGGAAATTCTAATGCATTAGGTTTAGTAAAGTTTATTTTCCCGAATAAACGTGCAATTTATTTTCATGATACACCTTCAAAGCGTTATTTTAAAAGAGAATATAGAGCTTATAGCCATGGTTGTGTTAGAGTAGATAAAGCATTAGATCTAGCTGACTATTTACTAAAATCTGATAATAACAAGTATACTATTGATAACGTTTATGAACAGATTAAAAAAAAGAAACAAAAATCTATAACACTCAATACTAAATTGCCGGTGTATATTTATTATACTACAGCAAGTGCTGATAATTTAGGCAATATCACCTTTTATAATGATATTTATAAAAAAGATAAAACATTGATTAATACAAGTACAGAGCTAGCGATTAATAGTAACTAGAGAGTAGTTGAAGCATTAACTAATTTTGAATTTTTTAAGTAAGAACTTTTAGGATGGTAAATAAATAAACAACTACCATTCTTAATTTTATTAATAATTGCTTTATAGTCTTTTTTTGGTAATGACGGACAACCATAGCTTCTTCCTAATCTTCCGTTTTTCTTGATATAATTAGGATTTGCATAATCAGCTTCATGAATAACTACAGCACGTCTACGTGCATTATTATTTGAAAATTCTAATCCGTCAAGCCTTAATGAAAAACCATGTTTACCAATATAGGTTTCTGCAGTTTTATAAAATCCTAAACTGGTTTGGTAACTATTTACTTTATTTGAAAATTGTTTAGCATAAGTACCACCGGAATTTCTTCCATGAGCAACTAAACTTTTGTGTTCTAATTGTTGGGTTTCCATATTGATAATATAAAGACGTTCGCTATTAGCTGAAACACTCATATCAATTATGGTCAAATATTTTGTGTTTTTTAACCCACCTTTATTTTGAAGTTTTAAATATCCTTTTAAACCGTATTTAAAAGCATCAAAATCTAAATCGGTATCATTTATTTTATCATATAAATCAAGAGAATATGTAGAGAAAGATATTTCAGAGTTGTTATAATCTGAAATATAGTTATTTGTAGTTACAGTAGTAACTTTTAAAGCATATACTGTGAAATTTAATACAAAAAGGGTCGATAACAATAGTAACTTTCTACACATAAATTAATGAATTATAATTTTAGATATAACAATTAAAGGCATAAAATTCCTACCTTTATTAGTTATATTGATTAAAAAAAACTTAATTCACAGCGAAATCGAGAACTTTCGACTAATTAAGAACTGACTATTTATTAATTTATTGTGTAGTACAATATTAAAAACTATAAATTTTATAGTTTTTTTAAGATTAGGTCAAAAAATAGAATGTTACTTACCTCTTTTTTTTATTAGCTTCTAGTTTGGCGTATTTTTGTTTATTTAATTCATCTTGAAGTTCTCGCCTTAATTTTTGTTCTCGTTCAATAGCTTTTTGTCTATAGTCTTCGTATTCCATTTCAATACCATCTCTTCCTTTGTTTGCATTAACGGTAATAATATTACTACGCTTGAACTTAATAATAAATAATGCCAATAAAGCACCAAGAGCAGCAATAATAGACCACAAAATAGTATTATAACCTGCTTTACTTAAAGGTATGCCCATAAAATGAATACTATCTTTTTCTTTGGTTACTGAAGTTAAATTTTCATTTGTAGTGCCTAACTCTAATTTTAAGGCATTAATTTCACTTTTTTGTGTATCTACAGTTTTTTGTGTTTCAGAAAGATTTTTTCTTCCTAACTTTAAAGAATCAACAACATTACTTTTAAACTTAAATAAATTATTAACTTTTACAGTTTTATATCTTTGACCTGAATTAGGATCTGTCCATTTAGGAGATTTTTTATACAAATAATCAAATTGACTTTCAATGGTACCACTATTAAGTGAACCTTGATTTTCATTATTGTTCTGAGAGAATACAGTTATTGATGTAAATAGCAGAAAAACAAATGAGATTAAAATTTTCGATAATTTCATTTTGATTATGTTAGAGTTAAAATAGTTTTCAAAAGTAAATAAATACTTCTAATTTTAAAAGATAAAATATAAAAACGTTTAATAAATTTTTTTATAAGTATTAGGATCAGCCTCATGCATAAGCGTATAAACTTTCTCAAAAATATCTTCAACGGATGGTTTTGAAAAATAATCACCATCAGTTCCGTATGCTGCTCTATGACTTTTTGCCGTTATGGTCATAGGTTTACTGTCTAAATATTTATAGGCGTTTTGTGTATTTAAAATTTCATTCAAAAGATATCCGGAAGCACCACCAGGAACATCTTCATCAGCAATAATCAACCTATTTGTTTTTTGAACACTTTTTAATACATCATGATTCAAATCGAATGGTAATAATGTCTGCGCATCAATAATTTCAGCATCTATACCGATCTGAGTCAACTCTTTAGCTGCTTCTTCAACTATTTTAAGTGTTGATCCGTATGAAACTATAGTTACATCTTTACCTTCTTTAATGGTTTCAACAATACCGATTGGCGTTGTAAAATCACCTATATTATTAGGTAATTTTTCTTTTAATCGATATCCGTTAAGGTTTTCTACAATTAAAGCGGGTTCATCACTTTGTAAAAGTGTATTATAAAATCCGGCTGCTTTGGTCATATTTCGAGGTGTTAAAATATACATACCTCTTAATAAATGTATCACAGCTCCCATATGAGAGCCTGAATGCCAAATACCTTCTAAGCGATGTCCTCTAGTACGCACAATTAAAGGCGCTTTTTGCTTACCAACACTTCGGTAACGTAAGGTAGCTAAATCATCACTTAATATTTGTAAGCCATAAAGAAGATAGTCTAAATATTGAATTTCGGCTATGGGTCTTAGCCCTCTCATTGCGAGACCAATTCCTTGCCCCATAATAGTAGCTTCTCTTATACCGGTATCTGCTACTCTTAATTTACCATATTTTTCTTGTAAACCTTCTAATCCTTGATTTACATCTCCAATTCTACCAACATCTTCTCCAAAGATCAACACTTCTTTATAACGAGATAAAATACTGTCAAAATTATTTTTTAATAGAACTCTGGCATCAACTAATGTTGCATTTTCATCATAGGTAGGTTTTACTTCTTTGACGGTTTTTGCATTATTTTTAGTTTCACTAAATAAATGTGTGTTATAGTTTTTTGATTGTTCTTTATTATAGTTTTCTATCCAATGTAGAAGCTGTGTTTTTTCAGCATTATTTTCATCTATTAAATATCTCAAAGTACGTCTTGCAGCAGATATTATTTCTTTTTTTGACGGATCTTTGATTGCCGCCAATTCATTCTTTAGCTTTAAAATGAGTGGTTTATTTTTACTTTTTTCAGCTACCTTTTCTAATATATTAAGTACTTGTTTTTGAGCTTGAATAATATCGTGTAAATAGCTATTCCAGGCAGTACGTTTAGCTGCATTTACTTCCTTTTTTGCTTCTTTTTCAATGTTAATAAGCTCTTCTTCATTCTCAAAAATGCTAATAACCCATTTACGCATTTTGCTAATGCAATCATGTTTGTTTTCCCACTCCAATCGCTCATCATTCTTATATCTTTCGTGTGAACCAGAAGTAGAATGTCCTTGAGGTTGAGTGA
This sequence comes from Flavobacteriaceae bacterium, assembly GCA_021648445.1. GTDB lineage: Bacteria > Bacteroidota > Bacteroidia > Flavobacteriales > Flavobacteriaceae > Aureibaculum. The sequence goes on along the minus strand of JAKISU010000041.1, from coordinate 5,416 downwards.
GTTCTTTTACATGAATTAAAACGGGAACATGTTCATTTCTGGCAACTGTAGATGCCTGATTATATACATCAATTAATTTAGAGTAGTCCCAGCCATTAACTATAAAAATTTCATAACCTTTACTGTTTTTATCACGTTGAAAACCTTTTAAAATTTCTGATATATTTTCTTTAGTGGTTTGGTATTTTGCTGGAACCGAAATTCCATATTCATCATCCCACACACTAATGACCATCGGTACTTGTAAAACTCCGGCAGCATTAAAAGTCTCGAAAAAATGACCTTCAGAAGTACTGGCATTACCAATAGTACCCCATGCTATTTCATTACCATTATCAGAAAAAGAGTTTGTTTTTTTTAAAGCATCAATATTTCGATATATTTTTGAGGCTTGCGCCAACCCTAATAATCGAGGCATTTGACTAGCAGTAGGAGATATGTCTGCGCTTACATTTTTTTGTTCAAGCTGATTTTTCCAACTTCCATCTTCATTTAAAGTGTGAGTCATAAAATGACCACCCATTTGCCTTCCGGCAGCATGCGGTTCAGCTTTAATATCAGTATGCGCGTATAAACCGGCAAAAAATTGCTCGGGAGTCAACTCACCAATAGCCATCATAAAAGTCTGATCTCTATAATAACCAGAACGCCAGTCACCATTTTTAAAAGCTTTTGCCATTGCCAACTGAGGTACTTCTTTACCACCACCAAAAATTCCGAATTTAGCTTTTCCGGTCAAGACTTCTCTACGACCTAATATACTACATTCTCTACTTACTACAGCAATATTATAATCGTGTAGAATTTCTTTTTTAAACTCTTTATATGATAATTTTTGCGTTTCTTCTGCAAATTTTTCTGACATGTAATACGCTTTAAGAAGTTTTGCAAAAGTACAATTTTTAGAGCAGAAATAAAAGCTAATGAGATTTCAATTTTACAAGCTCATTTTTTGAGCTTATAAAATTGATCAGTCAAATTAATCTCGATAGCGAAGCATATATCAGGATCTTTTCATTTAAATTTTTGTCTATTCAGTATTAAAAAGATGGTAATTAGTTGTATTTAAATAAAAGTCTTTAGTCTTGTGTCTTTTTGTCTTGCGTCTTTTGTCTTATGTCAGTTGAGTGAATAACAAAATGTTTAAATTTAGGCTAAAAGAAGCCCCTTCTTGCTGAATTGATAATTCTTTCTGGGTTAATAGACAATACAAACCTGATCTTAGTACCATAATTAGGTAGAGAAGGTTCAAAACCTAAGCTAGATTGTAATGGAAAATAAACTTCTAAAATATTATGTACCAGATTTAATCGAATACCGCTATCATATCTAAAAATAGGGTCTGTAGCCCGATTTTTATAGAAACCTGCGTCAGCATATGCTTCTATCCAACGCCATATACTAATGCTACTATTTGTTGTAAACATCCATTGGTTGGCATAAGGGTTTTCAAACATTGATTTAAAACCACCTTCTGCAATAATAATTTGTTGGCTGTAAAAACCTGCTTGTTCAGATCTTCCTAAAAAATCATAATCAAATAAATAGTCTGAAGGTCTGTCTAATGAAAAGCTAAAAAAATCTCCTTGAGTTTTATTGTGTATAAATGTACCTAAATATGCTCTAAAATCATATTGTCTATGAGTATCAGTAAGCTTTCTGTATCTGAAATCTATAGCTAATTTACTAAAATTATTAGCTAATTGTACATCAAAATTATATCGTAAATCTCTAATAATATCTGGTTTAGAATAACCATATTTTATATTTAATACATTGTATTTGTCAGATTCTAATGAGGGAGAATTGGGTTCAGTTTCTCGATTGATAATAACATATCTGGCAGACAAAGCACTACCACCCACGTCACGTAAACTCTTTCTTTTGAATTGAATATTCATAAATGGCACCAGTCTTTTAAATGTAAGCTCTGGCGCATAGTGAAAACTACTACCTGCAATGCCGGCTCTATATCTATATACAGAAGTTTCTTCAGGAATATGTTGATATATAATTGAAAAAGAACCTGTTAGCTTTTTACTCTTAGTGCCAAAAGTTGGTGTGATTTTATATAATAGTTTCTTTTTAAAAATAGCTTCATTGTAAACCCTAGGTCCTATAAGAAGACCATCATAAAAGTTATAATTTACAAATAAATTATAGAATATCTGATTGTAATAAGGGTCTTCAACATCCTTAAAAAAACGAAACTGAATAGGTCTATTGAATATACCATTTAAGTTTTTCCAGTTATCTCGTAAGTTCAATTCTGGATATAGATATTCATAATTTAATGAGAGTTTGTTAAAATCTCCTTTAGGGATAGTTACAGTTGCTGTAGAATCAATATCTGTTAGCCATTTTCTAAATTTGATACCTTTCTGCTGTACCCCGTAAAGAGCCACAGGAGCTGTGAAATTACGATTGTTTTTTATAGTAACAGTAATAGAATCATTAGTTTGACTGACTTTTTTGATAGTATAGTCTATCTTTTTTTTAGACTGAAGGTAGCCACCAAAAAACCAACTGAGATCTTTATCAGTTTTTTGAGTGATAATATCTTTAAAGAGCTTACTATTTGTGTTTTTTAATAAACTTTTTTTATAAAATTGTTTTATAGAACTAAAAACAATACTATCATTTAAATATTCGTCTAAATATTGTAAACCCAGTCCGGCCTTATATTTATTGACAATTTTTCTATTAAAATTTGAAAGCGAATCTGCTCTGGTGGTAAGAGCTTGATCATAATTTCTACGCGCAGCAAATTGATATACAAACGGATATTTTTCATTGAAATCTAATTTAGCAATTGTAAAACTCCGAATACCCCAAATTTTTGAAATATTACCCATAGCTTTAACTTCAGAATAATATTGCTCAACATATTTCATCATTAAAAAGGTCTGAATACCATCAATGATCCATGCATCTTTCCGTCGATTTACTACAATGGTATTTTCTAAATATTTTTTAGTGAGTACTTTAAACATTTTTATATCCCATTCAAAAACTCTAGAAAAAGGATTGAACATTTTAGGGAGTTGATTTAATCCATAAATAGGGTTCTTATCATAAGAAATTTTATTTACCAATAATTTGTCATGTGGATAAGGACCAATATGCTTTTTCAAAAAAGCCAACTCTCTATTAATAATGTCATTTTTTACTTGATGATTTAAAATTGTACCGTTAAGATTCGTTATTACCTCAACGGCATGAGAGGTATCAAAATGATTAAAATCATTTAATAGTGTAAGATTCAATTCTATATCAACTCTATTTTTACCGGATAAATGATAAATAGTCTTAGAATGGTTAATGGTTTTGGTATAATCTAAATCTGTATTAATTTTTAACCCTTCAGGCACAATAAAATTAATAGAGTAATCGGCTGGATTCATGTATAGATCATCCATATTTAAATTACTCATTAACTGCCATTGTTTATCAAAAACAGCAGGTACTATATGCCAAAAACGTAAATTATAGGTTGTTCCGTTTTTTCCATAACCGGTAAAAATATCTTCAGGTATTTTAATGAGATAAGTAAACGATAAGGTAATTGAATCGTTAGCTTCTAAAGATTCATTTAAAATAATACTGACAATATCAGGTGATTTGTCATTAACCTCCCATTTAGTGGAAGTGTAATTGCTTGAAGCTCCTTTAATAATAGAGCTTCCTCTTTTTTTAATTTTTGCAAAAAATAAACTTTTATCATAGTTTTCTATCAATCTTTTAGATAAAGGAGTATGTTTGTCTTTATAACTATTTGACCAATTGTGAAAATATAAAGTGTCTAATGGTATGTCAGTTTTATTATGAAAAACAATTTCTTGTTTAACTTGAATTTCACTTTTGGTATAATTCAGTTTTGCATCAATTTTTACAATATCATTTTGAGACATACCAACAAGAGTTGATAAAAGAAGTAAGATTGTTATATTCAAATCATATAGCTTTTTGGGAGTTTTGGCGAAAGTTATTTTTTTCTTTAAAAAGGCAAAAAGTTCAACCATAGCCTTTGTTATGGTTTTATTCGAAAAGAATTCCCCTAGGTTCTGCCTCGGGGTTTCCGGTTTACCTCTCCTTGGGAGAGGTCGGAACTGCTTTTCGCAGTTCCGGGTGAGGTGAAATACAAAATTTCGGTTTTTGGCCCTAAGACCAAAATGAAACCAGCGAAATACCCCTATGGCTCTGCCTCGAGGATAGTCGGTTTCAAGAAATTTTTTATTTTTTAACGCATTTAAAGGAAAAAACCCGCCTGCCGGACGGGCAGGGAACGAGTCAAAAAACCGAAAGGCTGTGTGGTTTAAGTATATGTATTTGGTAAAATTCAATGTATAATTTTTAATGAGCTTTTATTGAACAAGTTTTGTGAAACTATATATATAGATACGATTGCAATAATTAGTTGCGTTAATAATTATTGGTTATGTTCTTAAATAATGTGGAATATTTAATTTCTCATATTCTCTTTCAATATTCCTGTATTGATTAATTGTTTTAATGTTTGCCATTATGATTTTCGCGAACTCTTTTATAAGTTCTGATGATTTTTTTATCTTTTGAAGAAAAACAAACCAATTTAAATATTGGGAAAGATATTTTGTAGCAACTCCATAAAAAGGCTTAATCCACCTTTCGTAACGATTGTCAAGCGAGTTTACATGTTGTACATGATAACACTGATTTTTTACGTGTTGTTTAGAAGCTAAAAAAGTATGATGCTCTAATTCTTTATTGTTTGCCCATAAAATTATTGATGGATGAGAATCTGAACACAGGATGTTACTTGGGTTTATAAACGAACCTATGGTTTTTTCAACACTATCAGAATCTATTCTACCCATTTTTGCAATCTTCATTAAAGGATTTCCTTTTCTGTCAGTAGCAACCATTACCGATAATTTATCATTACTAATTCCTCGTTTGGTTTTTCTATCGCTAGACCTTTTATATGCTTTTCTATCCAGTTTACGACTTCCTTTTTCATTTATATTGAACTGTTTATCATCACACTCAACAATTCCGTCAAAAGAATTACCGTTAATCATTGATAATGAAGTTAGGATTTTATGTCGCCAAGCAAAAATTGTATTCGTACTGACTTTTAATTCTTTAGCGGATTTTCTTATCGATATACTACCTAATGTAAGTTCAATATACTCTTGGAATTTATCAACTTTTTTTATTCCAGATATTGCTGTACCAGTAAAATCATTAAATGTCTTGTTACACTGCTTACACTTATGGCAACCTCTATTAATTAGTTTTGACGACAATTTTTTTATATCAAAAACTCAGTTTGAGTTTAGATTGATTCTATAATTTGTGTAATAACTAAATCAATTCATAAGTCGCTTGTTTTTAATTAATTATATTCTTTAAATTTACCAACTAGATATAACTA
>JAKISU010000040.1 GCA_021648445.1 Flavobacteriaceae bacterium | reverse complement strand
TCTAGTTCCTATTAGACCTAATAGATCAAATCAACGAAATATTGGAAAATATCGCAGAAGAGAAAAACCTAAACGTACTAAAAATCAGAAAGATGCAATATGATTTTTCTTAACTTAATGACATTGGTCACGCTTCAGCGTGAGCGGAAGGGTTAAAATGCTGATATAGCATAAAAATCTCTTACTTAATAACATTACCCGCCTGCCGGTAGCTACGGTGTACCCACATCTTTTTATATTATTGAAAATGAAAGCATTACAAATGTTCATGATTTTGATTTTTCAGACTATTCAACAAAGTTTATAAATCGTTAACTCTTGTTTTCCAATTAATTGTAAATACATTTTTAATATTAATATTTTCAGTTCATATTTGTGGGTACACCGTAGCTGCCGGTAGGTAGGTTTCAAGAATTTTTTTTATTGGTCATAAAACCCCAGTTTTCAGGGATAACAATTTCATAGTTTAAAGGGTGTGTTACTCAATAATAAGATACCATATTTGTAGCGTCGATAATCCTAAACAAAAACCTTAAAAATTTTATTAACTTCATACATCAAAAAGCATGTAAATTTTTCTTTAAAATGAATTTCCTAAAGCAACTTTTAATTTCAGCCTTATTCTTAGTTATTATGCCTTTCTGCTTCGCACAGTTTTCCGGACGACCATATAAAGAACAAGCAACTGCCGAAGTGGTGTTGCATCATTACATTTATAAATTTGATCCACGCATTGATATCCTGCCAAAGAATTTGAATCCAGAGCATGTTGTAGAGGTTGTTCGAAGAGAACTTCGGAAAGAAAAAATGGATTCAGATGCCATTAAGCAGATAGTAGAGTTGGCCGATTTTTATAACCTCCAAAGCAATGTCCGAGATTTTTTAAATTGGCTACAACAAAAAACACCTTCTGAGGAGCAGTTTCTTAATTCGATTGTTATCACTCGGGCAGTTGGGATACTTGGGCAAGGTGAACAACTAAACAAAGGAGTTGAGTATTTTAATTATTTACTCGGTTCACGGTACTCTAGAAACTATCTAACTGAGATATTGAACTGCTACGGTGAGTATAATTTAGTTATTTCAGGTGACGTGGTTGGTGTCCGGGTTAAGGAAATTATGGAGAAGTTGGCTAAAGAGGCAACAAACGACCCAGATGCAGCATCTCTGTTTAATGATGTAACAACGTGTTACCACGAATTGTGCGTGCGGCAGATATTAAACGTCTGATCATAAAAGAGCAAGATGTTCAGCGGAGACTGGATCAACTTGTTGGTATCTACTTGAATTTAGATTCAGATTATTTAGAATGGCTTGAGCGCTGGGCTATTCGGCAGCTTTTGTTAGAATTTGAAGTTACTGGTTCGAAAGAACTGTTAAGTGAAGCTTTTCGTAGAGGGTTGAGTCGTGTACAAGTATCTAAATCACCAGATGATGCGAAGGCTATAAGTATCGCCGTCTTTCGAGCAATCGAGTTTTTTGGAGGAAATCTCTCTAAAGCTGAGCTAAAGCATGCCAAGTCTGTATCTGGCAACCTTGCTGGATATTTAAGTTTGAATAAGTAGCTACAAAATAGTACCTTAATATTATGGAGAAATCAATAAACGCAAAGGAATTAAATTTAACGATAAGCGTCAATGGCAGTAATTAAAGCAATGAAATAATGAAAATAAAAATTTTAACCATACTATTTATTATGACCAATGTATTATATGGGCAACAGTTAGATTCTATAAAAAAGATTGTATTTAATGACTTTTCTAAAACTTTTAAAAATGAAAGTTTTAGAATAAATGACGACGTCAAGACTACATATATGAATGAAGATAATGAAGATGAAATTTTTTTTGAAATAGAGATTGTCCCCCAAAAAAAGGGAATCTATTTTATAAAACAAATTTTTGGTTGGGGTTTGAGGTATGACAGTATTCTCAATATTATTAAAGTAGCAGAAAAAGGAACACCAAGATATTTTGAAGGAACAGAACCTGACCCTTATACAAGTTATACCTGTTCCGTTGGAGATACAATAATAATTCCTGTTTACTGGGATAAACATATAGTGTTCAATGAATTTTCAACTGGAGAAGAGCTAGAACGTAAGATTTTGGAGAAAATAGATACTACGCAAACAAGATCGGAAGGTGAAAGGTTAGATTGGAACATAACTAATAATGTCAATGAATTAAAAGTTATAGATGTTTTTTCACGTACTTCATCTCATCATGTATATCCTTCATTATATCGATTAATTACATTCAAAGCCATAAAATCGGGAGAGTTTATTTTAGAAATAGGAACCTTTAAAGTACCAATAGTTATTTATCCACAAGAATCAGCTATAAGAAAAAAAGTAACTCAAGTTGAAGGTACACAATATTATAATTCAGATCTTAGGGCTAGTACACGTTGGTATAAAAAAGAGCCAGAATATGCACTACTGAGGGTAGGGGATTTTATCACTCTTACTTTTCTCGAATATGAGCAAGAAATAAATAATCCAAAGAAAATTGATTTAACTATTGAGATAAACAAAATACTAAAAAATAACAATTAAACTATAATGTTTACTATTAATGAATAATCTTGGAATTAAACCATGCATAGCCCAACCGTTATAAAACATTACAGATAAATGAAAAAAATCATCTTTGTTATTGGTCTTACGCTGTTACTTGTGATGGCTAATACGTGGTTAACTGTGAGGTATCCATTTTTTATTGGGTACGTCTCTGAGCGTCCCCTTGGTTTATATCAGTTGCGACTTGTCAGTTATGAAGTTACTGACTATGGCTCAAGAGGAAGTGTTGGTGTGGATGAGGATTTTGGTAATCTTTATGCGGGTGTATTAGTTGCTTTCGGCAAAGACTTTATTTATCGAACCGAATCTTATCAGTACCCGTTTAAACGTGATATCGTCGGTATTATCATTTTTTATATATACTTGTTGTCACTGGTTATGAATATTTTATTTTTTATTCTTTTACTAAGAATGAGTATGAAAACGTTGCCGCACAAAGAGTAGTTACATTGCAGGGGCTGTAAGACGATTAGAATAGCCCAACAAAATAATACAAACAAAATGAAAAAAACAATATACTTAATAGCCGTACTATCTCTTACATTTAGTAATGGGGCATGTCAGAATAATATAGAAATGGAAAAAATCATTGATAAGTTCGTTTTGAATTCACAGAATAATATTTCTTTTCAAAATGGGCTACATGCCTTAATTGATAAGCCTGAAAATGATACTGATGCTCTAGAAAAAGGATTTGTATTTTTTTTACATCCTGAACAATGGAGTATTCTCCTTGCAAAAGATGTTCTGATTGATAATAAGGATTACAGGGCGGTATTATTCAGTTATGACGCTAATGAGTATATCGCGTTGTATTGTATTGATTCCTTGAGGTTTAATACGGAAAAAGACGGCAAATATTTTTTTAGAACATTCGACCCAATCTATATGGATGCAAAAATATTAGCTGTTAGTTCTCAATTTAAGACAAATAAAGTAGATAGGGTTGAGTTAGCAAAGAAACTAATGCCATTGCTAAAAAATGGTAGCTCCATACAGAAAGTAGAGACTATTCTGGGAACGCCTACTACAATAGTTTTGAGTTACACATTATTTTATTCTTCGGCACTAATATTATTTTTTGATAATGAAGGTAAACTGAAAGAGGTATCCTCTGATCTTTTAGAGGAATTAAATTCTTCAGAAACACCTGCTAAAGATTTTGATTCTCCTAAGATTAAAGAGGCTATATCTAGCTTTAAGAAGAACCCCTTTAATCGGCAAAACCCAGCGAAAACGCTCATTCCGTTAATAAAGATTGGTATGCCAATCAGTGAGGTTACAGCGATATTCGGTTCAGCAGATGGAAAATCATGGGAGTACAATCTTAAGTTGTCTTCTTCTTTAAATATTCAATTTTCAAAAGAAGATAAAATCGAAGACGTTAGCCTGTTTGGTTTGTAGTCTAGTGTCAAGTCAAGTGTGAAATGATGTATAAGTTGCGACTATTTTTTGATTTTTACGAAATAAGAAAAAGTAAACATAGCCGTAGCTACGTGAACCTTTTTATGATGAGTAAAAACGAAAAAGAGCAAAATTTGGTGCGTTATTTTATGTTTGACTTGACACTAGTGTCGTGTCATGCCTCAAATGGTGGATAAGTCGCAGTTATTTTTTGAATTTTGCGAAATGATAAAAAATAAGCATAGCCGTAGCTACGCGAGTTTTTTATGATGAGTAAAAACGAAAAAGAACAAGATTTGGTGCGTTATTTGAGGTGTGACACGACACTAGTATTACTTGGAAAGTAGTAAAAAAATAGAAACGCAGAAAAAAAGGAACTAAAAGTCGTGAAAACTTTCGGAGAAAGTTTTGGGTGAGGCGTAATAAAGAAATTTCGGTTTTTGTACCTTTAGGTCAAAGCTTGTGTTCAGCTTGACTGGGTATTTCGCTCGTTTTAAGAAATTTCTTTATTAGGTGTGCTGTAAGTAAAACCCTGTCAGGTCTTAGCTTTTTACTCCACCAACACCCATTCACCTTTTTCAATAAGAGGAATGGCTTGTTTATATTTTACTTCTTTGTTTTGACCGTTCATTACATTTTTAATAGTTACACGTTCGTTTCTACCAATTTTACGCTCAGTACGCACAATAGTTTCTGTAACTTGTTGTTCTTGTGTTTGATTGGTAGCTGTATCTGCGGTTTGACTTCTAAAATCAGCTTTACTAATCTGAACTTTCTCACGTTTTTGTTCACGTGCCTGAGATACTTGTTGTGAACTTTGATTTGGTAATTCGCCTTTAAATAAGAAAGACAATACTTCTTTATTAACTTTAATGAGCATTGTTTTAAATAATTCAAATGCTTCAAATTTATAAATTAATAAAGGGTCTTTTTGCTCATAAGTTGCATTTTGAACCGACTGTTTCAATTCATCCATTTGGCGTAGATGATCTTTCCAGGTTTCATCAATAATAGCTAATGAAATATTCTTTTCAAAATCGGTTACTAAACCTTTCCCTTTAGTTTCGTATGCTTCTTTAAGATTTGTAACAACATTCAACGTTTTTACGCCATCCGTAAACGGAACAGCAATACGTTCATATTGATTCGCTTGATTTTCATAAACATCTTTAATTACAGGAAAAACAGCTTCTGCATTGCGTTCAATTTTATTCTGATAATGCTTATATATAATGTCAAATAATTCATCAATAAGTTCTTGTTCTGTTTTACTCTCAAATTCATCTTTGGTAAATGGAGAAGTTGTTGATGAGAATCTGATCAATTCAAATTCAAAATTTGAATAATCATTTGCTGCTTTATTTTCTAATACAATACTTTCACAAGTATCATAGACCATATTTACAATATCAACTTGTAAACGTTCACCATATAGTGCATGACGACGACGTTTGTAAACCACTTCACGTTGTGCATTCATTACATCATCATATTCTAATAATCGTTTACGAATACCAAAATTATTTTCTTCAACTTTTTTCTGAGCTCTTTCTATAGATTTTGAGATCATTGAATGCTGAATAACTTCACCTTCTTTTAAGCCCATTCTATCCATCATCTTAGCGATACGTTCAGAACCGAATAAACGCATTAAATTATCTTCTAATGAGACATAGAATTGCGAAGAACCGGGATCACCTTGACGCCCGGCACGACCACGAAGTTGTCTGTCAACACGACGAGAATCATGACGCTCAGTACCTACTATGGCCAATCCGCCAGCTTCTTTTACTGCGTCTGATAACTTAATATCTGTACCACGACCTGCCATATTGGTTGCAATAGTTACTACGCCCGGGTTACCGGCTTCAGCAACAATATCTGCTTCCTTTTTATGTAATTTTGCATTTAATACATTATGAGGAATTTTACGAATGGTTAACATTCTACCTAATAATTCTGAAATTTCAACAGATGTAGTACCTACTAATACAGGTCTTTTTTCTGCTACCAATCGTACAATTTCATCAATTGCAGCATTGTATTTTTCGCGTTTGGTTTTGTATATCAGATCTTCTCTGTCTTTACGTACCAAAGGTTTATTGGTTGGTATTTCAACAACATCTAATTTATAAATTTCCCAGAACTCACCGGCTTCGGTGACTGCAGTACCGGTCATGCCTGAAAGCTTTCGATACATTCTGAAATAGTTCTGTAAAGTAACAGTGGCATAGGTTTGTGTAGCATCTTCAATCTTTACATTTTCCTTGGCCTCAATGGCTTGATGTAGTCCGTCAGAATACCGTCTACCATCCATTATACGTCCTGTTTGCTCATCTACAATTTTTATTTTATCCTCCATCAAGACATATTCTACATCCTTTTCAAAGAGTGTATATGCTTTTAATAACTGATTTAAAGTGTGGATACGTTCGCTTTTAATACTGAAATCACGGTAGAGTTCGTCTTTACTTTTTGCTTTATCTTCGGGAGACAATTCTTCATTTTCAATTCTGACAATTTCTATACCAATATCAGGTAATACAAAAAAGTCATCTTCTTTATTACCGGAAAGATGTTCAATACCTTTATCAGTTAATTCTATTGAATTGTTTTTTTCATCAATCACAAAGTACAAGGCTTCATCAATCTTTGGCATTTCGCGATTGTTATCCTGCATATAGAAATTCTCAGTTTTTTGTAATAACTGTTTGATTCCTTCTTGACTTAAAAATTTAATTAGAGCCTTATTTTTAGGTAATCCTCTAAAAACTCTTAATAGATGAAAACCACCTTCTTTAGTATCACCCTCAGCAATCATTTTTTTTGCATCAGCTAAGACTCCTGTTAGAAAAGTACTTTGTGTCTTAACGATGCTATCAACTTTAGGTTTTAGTTCATTAAATTCATGTCTATCACCTTGTGGGGTAGCACCTGAAATAATTAAAGGAGTACGCGCATCATCAACTAAAACAGAATCTACTTCATCTACAATTACAAAATTATGTGGGCGTTGTACTAGATCTTTAGGCGAATGCGCCATATTATCACGTAAGTAATCAAAACCAAATTCATTATTGGTACCATAGGTAATATCTGCATTATAGGCTTTTTTACGAGCTTCAGAATTAGGTTGATGGTAATCAATACAATCAATACTTAATCCGTGAAATTCAAAAATAGGTCCCATCCAAGCAGCATCACGTTTTGCTAAATAATCATTGACTGTTACTACATGTACTCCTTTGCCTGATAGTGCATTCAAATATATAGGTAAGGTAGCAACTAAGGTTTTACCTTCACCGGTCATCATTTCTGCAATTTTACCTTGATGTAATACAGAACCGCCAATCAATTGAACGTCATAATGTACCATATCCCAAGTAATGGGTTTTCCGGCAGCATCCCAAGAATTTTTCCAAATAGCAGTTTCACCTTCTAGGATAATGTGTTCATTTGTAGCAGAAAGCTCTCTGTCAAAGGGAGTAGCACTCACTTTTAATGTAGTGTTATTGGTAAAACGTTTACTGGTTTCTTTAACGACGGCAAAAGCTTCAGGTGAAATCTCGTTTAAAATAACTTCGGTAGCTAAGTATGTTTCATCTTTAAGGTTATCAATCTCTTTATATATCTCTTCTTTCCGATCTATATGAGCAGTTTTGATTTCTGTTGTCAGCTCCGCAATTTTATCTTCAAAAGGCTTGGTAACATCAGCTATTTTTTGCTTGAATTCAATAGTTTTATTCCTAAGTTGGTCTAATGATAATTTTTCTACTTCAGCATCAAAAGCTCTAACCTTATCAACGATAGGTTGTAATATTTTTAAGTCTTTTTTCTTTTTATCACCTACAAAGACTTTAAGTACAGAATTTATAAAACTCATAATTGTATTTTTAATATTGATCCCGAATAGCTATCGGGATGTTTCAATATCTGTTTGTTATATTTTACCTGATTCTTTTCAGAACCTAATTTACAATAAAACTTATTGTAGAACTTGATTATTTAATCATAAAATAGTTTTTCAAAGTTTCTGAATCACTCCGATAACTATTTTGGAGCAGGATAATTTTTTTTAATATCTGTTTATTTTACTTTGAAACTCTTCTCAGAAAAAAACTAAAATAATTTTTAGACTTAGATAGACAAAGATATTGAATCTCTATATTTTTAAGCTGTTAAATTTATCTTATACCAAAAGCGCATATAAAATAGTTTAACAAATCAATTCTTTTGCTTTATTTCTTCATCAAAATTACTCGTCGTATCTAATGATATGACTGTGTTTTTTGACTTGAACTAAAACAATCCTGACGTCTCGGGATTATTTTATTTTGGATTATTTTATAAACTCATTTGGTATTAAAAGCCAAAAAAAAAGGTCTCAATGAGACCTTTATGATTTTTTAATATTCATCTTCATTCCAAAGGAAATCTTCATCCGTTGGATAATCAGGCCAAATTTCTTGAATAACTTCATATGAATCACCTTCATCTTCAATTGCTTGTAGATTTTCTACAACCTCGAGCGGAGCTCCGGTTCTAATTGCGTAATCTACTAATTCATCTTTTGTTGCCGGCCAAGGTGCATCACTTAAATAAGATGCTAATTCTAATGTCCAATACATAGCTGTTAATCTAATTTATAATTTTGCAAAAGTAATTTTTTTAAATAAAAAAACAAGCTTTTTATGGATTATTTTCAATATGATAAAAGAACGTTATTATTTTACTTCTTTAATAGCTAATTTTCTTTTTTAGCGATCCAAGGAATTTCTTTTGCTTTATTATCGATAGTCAATTTTCGTGCCAACACAAAAAGGTAGTCAGAAAGTCTATTTAAATATGTCAATACAAACATATTGATAGGTTCTAATTCATGTAATTGTACCGTCAAACGCTCTGCTCGTCTACATACGCATCTGGCTATATGACAGAATGACACCGTTTGATGACCGCCAGGAAGAATAAAATTAGTCATTTGTGGTAGTGATTTTTCCATAAAGTCTATTTCATTTTCAAGAAATAGAATATCGTCATTTGATATTTTATGAATATTCAGCCGATCTTTTCCACTTTTTAAACTTTCCTTTTCAGGAGGAGTAGCCAGCATGGCACCGATAGTAAAGAGTTTATTTTGTATATTGAGTAATGCAGTTGCCGTTTTGTTATCAATAGGTTGATCTTTTATGAGTCCGATATGTGAATTCAATTCATCAATAGTTCCATAAGCTTCAATACGTAAATGATATTTAGGGACTCTAGTGCCTCCAAAAAGAGAAGTTTTTCCTGTATCACCGGTTTTGGTATATATTTTCATTTATAATTTTCTTTAGTGTCTAAATTCCTCTTATTTTATTCCATAGAACTAATAAAAATAAAATTATTACTAAATATTATAACTTGTTGTACATTTTGATAAATTCTATCTCCCGAAGCCTCAGTATTAGCTATTAAATTAGTTCTCGATACTATCCACCTCTGGCGGATCACTCGAACTGACATTTCGGAAACTATTTTAACTCAAAATGCACAATAGGTTAGTATAATATAATTTTAACATTAAACTTTAATAGTAAAATGTTGTTTTACTTGTCCTTTACGGAAAAATACAATTCCCCAAAAGTATGTATCTACCGTTACTGTAACTTTAGGATGTTGTTTAATATATAACCAAGCTTCCTTCATACCTTTACTCCAATTTATATCATCAAATATAAAAATAGAATCATTATGAACATTTGAAAGACATTGTTCAAAATAATGAATTGTTGCTTCCTTTTTATGATTACCATCGAAATAAATTAAATCAAAAGCATTCTGTTTTATAACATCTGTTAAAGTTGTATCAAAGTTTCCGATAATTATATTGATATTATTTAATTCGAATTTGTTAAAGTATTCTTTTGCTAAGTTTGCAGTAGATGTACAGCCTTCAAGCGAAGTGATATGGGTAGATGAATTGGCAAAACCCATTGCTGAAGTTGCTAAACCTACTGAGGTACCAATTTCTAAAACCTCTTTCGGATTAAAATATGCAATTATCCTGCCTAATAATTGCCCTCTTTTTAAAGTGATACCTGCTTTTTTGGCAATTTTTGAAATTTTTCGATTATTCTTTTGAAGTGATTTTGAGCCTGCTCCAAAATCTTCGGTAGAAATAGTAGTTGGATTTTTTAAAAGAGAATCTCTATAGTTTTCAAATTGTTTATACCATTCTTTTTTAGTTTTATCTTTAAAACATTGGTTTATTAAACCATAAATGAATGGCGAATGAATTCCTGGTTGTAATCCGGACTTGACTAAAAATTTTATATAAGATTTGAATTGAAAAATCATATTCATTTTTTGTAACTTCGAAAATAAGAATTATTATTATAATAACTTAGATTTTTCATTATGAAAAGCTAAAATGCACAACAGCTAAAATGTATATAAATATATGAAACACAAATATTTCAGTAGAAAAATAGCACCCAAATGATTCATAATGTTGACCTAAAAATAGTATTTGCCGATAAAAGATATTAGACCGCTTTGCTGTTAGACTAATTTCATATGATTTAAAAATCAATATTTTACATCAATATTCTATTCTACAGTCAACCATTTAATGGAATTATTGTATAAAATTGAATAGCAAGGTGTCAAAAAAAGAACTCCCTTGAATTCACACATAATTATTAAAAAAATAAAATCGGTAAAAATGTTAATCGGACACTAAGTGATCTAAAATATAAATACAATAATTAATTAAGTTTGCCGTAGGTTATTTATAAATAATTGAGATCAATAAGCAATTAAGAATTATATTTACTTTGAAAATATAAAATTTACTGAGGGTCGTCATGAACTTTCTCTACATAATTCTATTGAGAAACTTCGAGTTGTTTATAAGTATAAAAATATGTAGGTTTGCCATTAAGATAAAAATTTAAATGATACGTAAAATTTCACTCATAGTTACCATTGTTATATTTTTTACTTCATGTATTCCAACTAAAGATTTGGTTTATTTTCAAGGTGATTCGGCAACGAAAAATACTGTTCATAAAATGTTAAATAAACCATATAGACTTCAGGTAAATGATATTATAGACATTCGACTTAAAGCTGAGGATGAAAAATTGGTTTCAGTATTTAATCAAACTAATCAACAAGGAGCACAATTTGGTAATCAATTTGATGAAGAGAACCTATATTTTACTTCATATTCAGTTGATAGGCAAGGTAATATAAGAATACCTTATATAGGCGAATTAAATGTATTAGGGTATACTGAAAAAGAGGTTAGAAAAAAAGTAGAAAATGAGCTTAGTAAGTTTTTTAAAAACACTAGTGATATTTTTATAACAGTTAAGTTAGCAGGTATACGTTTTACTGTGTTGGGTGAAGTTGCAAATCCGGGCACACTAGTATTATTTCAAAACCAAGTGAGTATAATAGAAGCTATAGCTAATGCCGGTGATATTACTTTGACGGGTAATAGAAAAAAAGTAACTGTAATGCGTAAGAGTGCTGACGAAACAAAGAAATTTACAATTGATTTAACTGATGTATCTGTATTTAACTCTGAATCGTTTTATGTTCAATCTAACGATATTATTTATATTGAGCCTTTAAAGCAAAAATCTTGGGGAACCGGAGCAACAGGAGCACAAACCTTTTCTACATTAATTTCGGTATTATCTTTAGTGACAACTACAATTCTTTTAGTTAGAAATTTATAACAATGAAGCAGTTAGATAAATTTAATATTGATATTAATGAGTTAAAATCTTTTGATATTAAAGAATATGTACTAAAAGTAATTTCACATTGGAAATTATTTTTAATAATGATTACTTTAGGTTTGTTAGTAGCTTTTTATATTAACAAACGTGCACAAAGAATATACAGCTTAAAAAGTATCATTACTGTTAAAGAAGAACAAAATCCATTATTTACTTCAAGTACCAATATTGCTTTTAATTGGGGTGGACCTAGTGATAAAGTTGAAACAATTATGGCTATTCTAAAATCTAGAACTCATAATGAGAAAGTAGTCAAGAAGTTAAAATATTATATTTCTTATTTAAAAGAAGGAAGATTTAGGAAAGTTGATGTGTATGGTAAAGTTCCTTTTGAACTGGTATTAGACTCTTTAGCATATCAACTTCTAAACACGCCCATTAAATTAGAGTTTTTAGAGAATGAAGAAGTAATAGTATCAGTAGAGTTTGTAGAAGACGAATTTAACCTCATTAATTATCAAACAAATTCAACCAAAGGTTATGATACTGAGAACAAAACCTTTTCTAAAAAATTCAATGTTAATGAATATGTAGAGACTCCGTTTAGTAAATTTAGTATTCAAAGAAAGAGAGTCACCGATGACCTTACAGGTAAAACCTTTTTTATTGTATTTAAAAGCTTTAACGGCACTGTTAAGTCTTACCAAAATATCAGTACTAAAACACTTACTAAAGGTACATCGCTTATTGAATTAGAATTAAAAGGATCAAATAAAAAGAAGATTGAGAATTATATAAATACAACAGTTCAAGTATTAGATGAAGATCAGAAAGATCAGAAAATTCAATATGCAATTCGCACAAAACAATATATTGATACCGTTTTTGATTTTGCTTCAAATAACTTAAAGACCATTGAAAAAGATCTGGGCGAGTACAAACGAAAAAAAAGTATTTATGACCTAAGCGTTGAAGGAGAAGCGTTATTTGGTCAAGTAACAGAATTAGATTTACAGCAACAACAAGTTACAGACAGGCTACAGTATTATAATAATCTTGAAAGTTATATATTATCTAATAAAGAGGTTGGTAATGATATACCAGCTCCGGTAAATGTGACAATTGAAGACCCTAATATTACTAAAAACATAGTGGAATTGGTTGAACTATCTAAACAAAAAAAGAGTTTAGAAAAAACAGTTACCTCTGATTATCCACCTCTAAAAAATATAAACGATAAAATAAATATCACTAGAGATGTGATATTAGAAAATATTTCAAATTTAAAAAAAGCTACTAAAGTTAATCTAACAAATATTAAAAGAAGACTAGGTACTTATAATTCAAGATTGAAAACGCTGCCCAAAAAAGAACAAGGCTTAGTTAAGTTTCAACGCGATTATAATTTAACAGCAGCTAATTACGAATACTTAAAGCAAAAACAATACGAAGCAGGAACCGCTATTGCAGCAAATGTTTCTGACATTAAGATATTAGACAAAGCAAAAGATGTAGGACAATCACCTATTAGCCCGAAGCCATTATTTAATTATTTGATTGCTATTATGCTAAGTTTTGGGTTTCCTTTTCTTTTTATTATTGTAAAAGAAGCCTTGAATAATAAAATAGTTACAATTGAAGAGATTGAAAAATTATATGAGATCCCTGTATTAGGAGTAATAGGTAGAGGTGTAATAGATAGTTATTTAGCGGTTTTTAATAAACCAAAATCATCAATGGCAGAATCTTTTAGAGCCTTACGGTCAAATATTCAATTTCTATTTAAAAAAGGTGAAAATTCAAAAACAGTTGTGGTCACTTCATCTGTAAGTGGTGAAGGTAAAACTTTATGCTCTATAAATATGGCATCAGTTTTTGCTATGAGCGATAAAAAAACTATTTTATTAGGATTAGATTTGCGAAAACCTAAATTACATGATGATTTTGATGTAAGTAATGAGGTAGGAGTTGTAAACTATCTAATTGGACAAACAGAATTGGAAAGTATTATTCAGCAGACCAAAATACCAAATTTAGATATTATCACTTCAGGGCCGGTACCGCCAAACCCTTCAGAATTGCTGTTGAATGATCAAACTGGTAAGATGATGCAGTATTTAAAGAATAATTATGATTATATAATTATTGATACCCCACCGGTTGGATTGGTGGCAGATGCCATAGAATTATTTAAATATGCCGATGCAATTATGTATATCATTAGGCAAAATTATACACAACGTGGTATGCCAAAAATGATCGATGAAAAATATAAAAATGATGAAGTAAAAAACATCAGTTATATATTAAATGATTTTACGATTAAAGACAGTTATGGCTATGGGTACGGCTATGGCTATGGCTATGGAGGTTATGGTTATGGTAAGTATGGTAATGGTTATCATCAAAATGAAAAAAAACAATCTTGGTTTAAAAAACTATTTAAATAAAAAAATGACTATATGCTTAGTAAAAAGCAACAAATAGTTAAACGCCTTTTTGATCTTGTTTTTTCAGCTATTGGTATTATATTATGCTTATTTCCTATTTTAACTTTAATACTTATCGCAACAATCTCAACTAAAAAGTTTGGATTATTTTCTCAAAAAAGAGTTGGGCAATACGCTAAAATATTTACCATATATAAGATTAGGACTATGAGAGTTCATAGTGATGAAAATTTTATTACAACGGCAAATGATTCAAGAATATCATTCTTTGGTAAATTTCTTAGAACTTATAAATTAGATGAAATCCCTCAATTATTTAATGTATTGATTGGTAATATGAGCTTTGTTGGTCCAAGGCCGGATGTAATTGGTTATGCTGATAAATTAGTAGGTGAGGATCGTATTGTGTTGTCAGTAAAGCCTGGTATCACAGGTCCTGCAACATTAAAATATAAAAATGAAGAAGAACTATTAGAACAACAAGTAAATCCTAAAGAATATAATGATACTGTCATTTGGAAAGAAAAAGTAAAAATTAATAGAGAGTATATAAAGAACTGGTCATTTTTAGGAGATTTAAATTACATCTTTAAAACAATTTTTCCTTAAATTTGCAAATTGCAAAAAAATAAAAGAAAATGAAACGAATAATAGTAAATTTAAATAATTTCTTTTTTAAAAGTATTATTTAAATTTTTAATAAGAGAACGAGTATAACGAGTGGTTGCACGCGTTCTTAAATTTAATAATAATTTGATTAGAAATAAATTATAAAATTTTAAACACGTGAAAGAAACAAAAATTGCTATTATTGGATTGGGGTATGTTGGGTTACCTTTAGCCGTTGAATTTGCTAAAAAATATCAAGTTGTTGGTTTTGATATAAATAAAACCAGAATTAATGAGCTTAGAGCCAATGAGGATGTTACCTTAGAGATATCTTCAGAAGAGTTAGAAGCTGTTAATGTTTCTTCATTTAAAAGTCTTGATCTATCAAAAACAGGACTTTGGCTTACAGATGATCTTACAGAGATAGGGTTTGCAAATTTTTATATTGTAACTGTTCCTACACCAGTTGATAGGAATAATCGCCCTGATCTAACACCACTATATAAAGCAAGTGAGACTGTAGGAAGTGTATTACAAAAAGATGATGTAGTTGTATATGAATCAACTGTTTTTCCCGGTGCGACTGAAGATGAATGTATTCCGGTATTAGAAAAGGTCTCAGGACTCACCTTTAATAAAGATTTCTATGTTGGATATTCTCCGGAAAGGATAAACCCGGGAGATAAAGAACATACGGTTACTAAAATTTTGAAAATAACTTCGGGTTCTACACCAGAAATTGGGAAATATGTCGATGCTATTTATAAATCAATTATAGTAGCAGGTACACATTTAGCACCTTCAATTAAAGTTGCTGAAGCTGCAAAAGTGATTGAAAATTCGCAACGTGATATCAATATTGCTTTTGTAAATGAATTATCCAAAATTTTTCGTTTGATGGATATAGATACTAATGAGGTGCTAGAAGCAGCCGGAACAAAATGGAATTTTTTACCTTTTAAACCGGGTTTAGTAGGCGGTCATTGTATTGGAGTTGATCCGTATTATTTAGCTCAAAAGGCAATGGAATTAGGATATAACCCTGAAATTATCTTAGCTGGAAGACGTTTGAATGACAGTATGGGGCCTTTTGTATCTCAAGAAACTGTAAAAATGATGATCAAAAAAGGAATTCCTATAAAAGATGCCAATGTATTAGTATTGGGAATTACTTTTAAAGAAGATTGTCCTGATATTAGAAATTCAAGAGCTATTGATATCGTTAGAGAGTTTGAAACATATGGAGTTAATGTTGATGTTTTTGATCCTTGGGCTACAGTTTCGGCTGTAAAACACGAATATGGAATAGATCTAATATCTTCAATAAATGATATTGATAAAAAATATGATGGTGTAATTGTAGCAGTATCTCATAAAGAATTTTTAGACTTGAATTTAGATGATTTAGTTTCTGATAATCATATTATTTTTGATGTAAAAGCAACGTTTCCAAAAGAAAAATCACATAGTAGATTATAAAAATTGTTTTAACAATTTTTATTAAATACCAAATACCAAATACCAAAAAGCAAATAACAAATACGTCTTTGCGAGGAACGAGGAACGAGAGACGTGGCAATCTCATTGAGATAACACCTAACTTAATAAATAGGCTTTGAAGTTTATTTTTACAAGTTGAAATACTGAAAGAATGTAAAAATTAATTAGTTTCTGAACGCTGAACACTGATTTCACAAGGCAAGGAGAATTAGAATAAAACCACAATGGAAGAAAATAGAAATAATAAAGTTTTAATTACTGGTGCTGCTGGGTTCACCCAGTGAAATACATTCAAATAATGAGGTTCTATTTTGTTTATGTATTATTAAGTGAAAAAGACGGTAAGTATTATGTTGGTTATACAAAAGATTTGAATGTACGATTTGAGCAACATCAAAAAGGTCAAATTAAGTCTACAAAACATAGATTACCTTTTAAAATTATATATTATGAAGCATCAATTACAAAAGATGATGCATTAAAAAGAGAAAAATATTTAAAAACATATTATGGAAAAATGTTTCTTGCTAAAAGGCTCAAATCGTATTTCACAAGGCAAGAAGAATTAGAATAAAAATGACAATGGAGGAAAATAAAAAAAATAAAGTTTTGGTAACCGGAGCTGCAGGGTTCATTGGTCATCATTTATCAAAATTATTGGTTAAAAACAATTATGATGTTGTTGGAATTGATAATATTAATGATTATTACGACCAAAATTTAAAACTAGCGAGGTTAACAGATTTAGGAATTGACATTTCCAGTATTGAAGAGAGTAAACCTTTAAAGGGGGATATCACTTTTGTAAAATTAGACATGCGAAATGCAGATGATGTAATGACTTTGTTTAAAAAAGAAAAGTTTGATTATGTGGTAAATTTAGCCGCACAAGCAGGTGTGCGATATTCTTTAGAAAACCCTCAATCGTATATTGATAATAATATTACAGGTTTTTTAAACATTTTAGAGGCTTGTAGAAATTATCCTGTAAAGCATTTAGTGTATGCTTCTTCAAGTTCTGTTTATGGTTTAAGTGAAGAAATTCCATTTTCAACAAGTAGCCATACAGATCATCCATTGGCCATGTATGCAGCAAGCAAAAAGGCAAATGAAATGATGGCGCACTCATATGCACACTTATTTAATATACCTAGTACCGGATTGCGCTTTTTTACAGTCTACGGTCCTTGGGGAAGACCGGATATGGCATTACATATTTTTACTAAAGCCATTGTTGAAGATAAAGAGTTTGAAGTTTTTAATCATGGTAACATGAGTAGAGATTTTACTTATGTAGCTGATATCGTTGAAAGTGTAAAACGCTTAATTCCGAAACCTCCCACTCATGAGAACCCTAATTTCAATCCTAAAAAACCAAACCCATCAATGAGTACTGCACCCTATCAGCTCTTTAATGTGGGTAATAATAGTCCGGTAGCCTTAATGGATTACGTCCATGCTGTTGAAAATGCTTTAGGTAAAAAAGGAAAGATTGTATTCAAACCTATGCAGCCCGGTGATGTGGCAGCTACTTATGCTAATGTTAAGAGTTTATTTGATTATATAGATTTTAAGCCGTCTACAACTATAGAAGAGGGTATTAAGATATTTGTGGATAAATATTTGGAATTGAACACATAAATAAAGATTACTTAGGCACTGTTAAGGAATAAATGGTGCAGAATTAGCGAAATAATTTTATTCTTTTTCAAGGCAGGGCAGAGCGTTAAGACCCGAGCGAAGCGAACAGATGAACTCCTATAAAAAAATAAGAGTGTGTGAATAAAATGTCTTGCAGACATTTTTAGCGAACGAGCCAGCTGGCGCATTGGCAAAGCATAGCATCTATAGTTAAAGATTTTAACGCAGTAAAAGGGCAAAAGAACAAGCTAAAATGTATCAGTTATACTCAAATCATATAGCTTTTCGGGAGTTTTGGCGAAAGTTATTTTTTCTTTAAAAAGACAAAAAGTTCAATCATAGCCTTTGTTATGGTTTTATTTTTTAACACATTTAAAGGAAAAAAGAACGAGTCAAAAAACCGAAAAGCTGTGTGGTTTAAGTATATTTCTTAACAGTGCTTAGTTCAATCCTGTAGTGAATTTATAAATTTCTTGATAACTCCTGAACTTGTATAACCCGCATTATTCACGGATATTCTATTCCAAAGCCAAACTACTTGCTATAATTGAAAATGCCTGCCCGTTCCGCAGGCGGGCTCGAAATTTGTTTAGCTCAATCCCGATAGCTATCGGGATTGAGCTACAATTCTTTACTCACGTTCTTTTTATTTTTTATTAAGGAGTTCATGATATACTTCGCAATTCACTAAAAAATCCCTGCGCTTCCCAATTCTACCGTGCCCGAGGCAGGCGGGTTGGTATTTTGACTTTTCATAACGAAAACCCGTGAATAATGCGGGATAAATTTTGCTTTAACTTATTTACTAAAACACAACATAAATATTGTTGATATTTTGTTAATTTCTTCGCTATTTTGACTTAAAATAAACCTATTTTCTCCTCTTAAAAATCTATCTTTACATTATTCAATATAACATGAATTAGCACTATTTTTTTAAATAAAAATGGGACTGATAATAGCGAAGCATTACTTTATTTAAATAAATAAATAATTTTTTAGAAGAAATTTTAAATGAAAAAAGTAGCCTTAATTACAGGTGTAACAGGTCAGGATGGAGCCTATTTAAGCGAATTTTTATTAAAAAAGGATTATATAGTACATGGTTTAAAGCGTAGATCATCACTTTTTAATACTGATAGGATCGATCATTTATATCAAGACCCTCATATTGAAGATCAGAATTTTATCTTGCATTATGGTGACATGACTGATAGTACAAATTTAATACGTATCATTCAAGAAGTACAACCTGACGAAATATATAATTTAGCAGCTATGAGTCATGTACACGTGTCTTTTGATATGCCTGAATATACGGCAAATGCTGATGGTATTGGTACTTTACGCTTATTAGAAGCAATTCGAATCTTAAAATTAGAGGATAAAGTTCGAATTTATCAAGCCTCAACTTCAGAACTTTATGGCAAAGTTCAAGAAACGCCTCAGACTGAAAAAACTCCTTTTTACCCACGTAGTCCTTATGCAGTAGCGAAAATGTATGCTTATTGGATTACAGTTAACTATAGAGAGGCCTATAATATTTTTGCATGTAACGGAATTTTATTTAATCATGAATCTCCTATTAGAGGCGAAACCTTTGTAACACGTAAAATTACCCGAGCAGTTTCAAGAATAGCACTAGGCTTACAAGAAAAATTTTATTTAGGTAATTTAGATGCACAGCGAGATTGGGGGCATGCCAAAGATTATGTAAGAATGATGTGGATGTTGTTACAACATGACAAACCTGAAGATTGGGTAATTGCTACGGGTAAGACAACTTCGGTTAGAGATCTTGTAAGAATGGCTTTTCAAGAAGTTGGTATTGAATTAGAATTTAAAGGCAAGGGTGTAGAGGAAAAAGGTTATGTAAAGAAATGTACAAATCAAACATATCAACTTGAAATAGGTAAAGAAATTCTTGCTATAGATTCTAGATATTTTAGACTCACAGAAGTTGATCTATTAGTAGGAGATGCCACAAAAGCTAAAGAAAAATTAGGATGGGTACCTGAATATAATTTACAAGCCTTAGTAAATGAAATGATGCAAAGCGATATTAAGTTAATGCAAAAAGATCAATACTTAAAAGATGGTAACTATAATACTTTGAATTATTATGAATAAGAATTCAAAAATTTATATTGCCGGACATAGAGGATTGGTTGGGAGTGCAATTCTTGCTAATCTCAAATCAAAAGGATATACTGATTTTATAATTAAAACTCATAAAGAACTAGATTTGACGAACCAAGCTGCGGTTGCCGAATTTTTTGAAATAGAAAAACCCGATTATGTGTTTTTAGCAGCTGCAAAAGTAGGGGGTATTGTGGCAAATAACACTTATCGTGGAGAATTTATATATGAGAATATGATGATCCAAAATAATGTGATTCATCAATCATCTGTCCACAAGGTA
>JAKISU010000194.1 GCA_021648445.1 Flavobacteriaceae bacterium | reverse complement strand
AATATTAAGATGGAACATAAGCCGTTAGAAACAAAAAAAATTCCATTAGAAATTCAAAAAAACGGGCAGGAAGCAATTCAAGAATACCAGAGAGTTATTAAAAAAATAGACAGTCAAAGTAAAATATTCTATCGCATGGGTCATGATTATGATGAAAATCAGGATTGGTGTTGGTTGGTAGCCAAAAAAGATGAATTCAAATATATTTTTATTGATGTACGGAATGGTAAAAGTGTTGTAGACACACTAAATGGAAATATTGAAATGCACATGGAAAAAAAGCATGGGTCATCATTACTTTGTGATTATATTGGAACTTGGCATGATGTACATATTGTATCCGAAAAATTTAAAAAAATCCTTGAAAATGAAAAACTAGTGTCTTTTGAATTTTTACCTATACAAATATTTGATAAAAAAGGCATAGAGGTAACAACTTCTGCTTTTTATGTCGCTAATATTCAAACTTTTCAAGATTGTCTCATTACTGATGAAGATGAAGATGGGAAAGATACAATTATTGATACTACAAAATTAATACCGGGCACTCGAATTTTCGCTGCTCCGAAACCTCGAGAATGGTATATTCGAAGAGATTTTGCAATAGAGATTAAGAAAGAGCAAGGTTGTGTTGGTATTGGGTTTTATACTAGACATGGCGGACTGATCAATAATGGAAAAATAATAACTCGATGAGTTGTTAGAATGTTAGAGGTTAGTTTTTTAGTAGTTAGAACCATTCTAAAAGACTAAAAAACTAACCAAGAAACAAATGGCAGAAGCTGCAGGTATATTATTTGAGATAAAAATTAGTGAAGCTAATTTGAAAAAAATATTGAACAAAAGTGTTGCTATTTTTCTTCCAGATGAATATAAGATTGATGAACAAGAAATTTTAGGCAAACAAAAACTTATCTATTTTTTTACCTCATTGTTATATTCTTGCGAAAATTCATCAGCAAACATATTTTTATTTAATTATGAAGGTGAGAAGTTGTTTTGCGCTTATATACTAAACTACTACACTGACATAATACTAAAACCTTTTGAAAAACTATTGACCTTATTTGCTCAAAATAAAGATATTGAATCAAAAGATACGGCTATTATCACTTCCATATATCCTGATGTAGAACATGGGTATAGTATAGAAAAAGGAAAGTTAACAAAAATAACAAATAGCAAGATCAATAATAACGTTGTACAGCATCTAATAGATAAAATGTGGTCTTTTCGAGTAAAAAACGATTTTCCCGAACCCAAAAAAGCACTCAGAAAGAGAACGTATTTTTATAAACCATTAAAGTCAGCCTATAAACGTTATTTAAAACAGATTGAAGAAATAGAAAAACCTGCAAAAATTGCAAGGGCAACAAAAGAAGACCCATACCATTTATTTGACGAATTCTATGCTTATGATAATAAGGTCTTTGAAATATCATCTTATGGTACAGTGGAAGTGCCAAAGGCAGACCCTTTAACTTTTAGATGTGTTACAAATAGACCTCCATGTTTTTATGCTGATAAAAACATTGTTTTTGAAGAAAAAAATGAGTTTGAAGAAAGTATTATTAATGAAAAACCCTACTTCAAGCATATTAAAAAATATTTTAAGATTATTGACGGCATTGATGGCAGTACATTCAATTATGTTAAAGACAGATGGGAGACCATTTTTTGGAAAGATAAAAAGCATGTTTTTATTTACTCAAAGAAACGGTTTCTCTTCTTCTCAATTTATGGGGAGGAACAGTTGATCCGCCTTAACAATGCTGATGTCAAAACATTTGAACAGCTAAGTTTTGGTTTCGGAAAAGATAAAAATAATATCTACTACTGTGGTAAAATAATGGACATCGATAATAAAAACTATATCATTAATAAAAACGGTTTTATTTATGACGATAAAAATGTTTACCATTTTACAAACAACTTAAATTTAGATGGTAAAACTTTTAAAGTAATTAAATATGAAAGTGAAACAAATCCATTTTTAGGCGTGTTTATCCTAGAAGATAAAAATGGTCAATATGAGTATGAGCATACATGTGAATTTACAGGATTTAGATAAACATTAACTACAATACAATACTATATCAAAATGAAAACTAAAAAAAAAACAATGATAATAATTACCATAATAGTGCTACTTCTCGTTTATCAAATCCCTTCTGTTAAATCTGTTGTTAACAATGCCATTCCCAAAATGTTTTTAAACGGGATATTAAATAAAAAATTTGATAAATATGCCTATTTAAATGAAAACACAACAACATCTGAAAATTATAAGATTATAAAATTAATTAATAGGTTTAACAAAAAACCAATTTTATTTGATAGAATTAACGAAAACTTTATTTTTACAGGAGATTCGGGATATCTAACTACTATTAGGAAGGTAAATAATAAAGGAGAAGAAATAGATTCTTTAAAAATAAAAGGTGCTTTAGATCTTTCAGGAATTTATTTTTATGATGATTATTTTATTGATTGGGCAATTACCGGTAACAAATCAAAACAAAAATACGATACTATTATAAATTATGATACACTTTCTAAAAAGGAATTTAAGAACTACTTGAGTAAAGCAGATATTATTGATTATACTTACGCTAGCGGAGAAGAACTAGAAAGTGGATGGAGTGCTCCTCTTAAGGCTAGATGCTATTTAAAGATACAAGATAAATGGATGGTAATAACGTCGAAAAAAATGCTAAAAGAGCTTGAGAAAGATTATGAAACAGACTATTATGATATAATAATGGACAATAAGAATCTTTTCAAAAAAAATGTAGATAGGCTGGTTCCTCTTAAAAACTCTAAAGCACTTTCTTATTCTTCTTATGATTGGAAAAAACAAGACAATTTAATTTTTATACAAAAATTCAATAAAGAAACTTATATACCTTGGACATATTCAATTAATGGCGGGAGAGGATCAGGATGGGATGGCACAGCTTATTTTCAGTGGATCCATAAATCAGAAATACTTAACTTTAAGGCTTATACCTTTAAACCTAGTAGGCGCTTCTCTTCTTTAAGCCCGAAAATTTCAATTTACTACCCTGACAAAAAATACAATATAGATTTAGCTTTTATTCATTTACATAGTGGACCTGAATCTAAAAGAAGTTTTTCAGAAAGTGGTATATATGTTTTGAAAAACAAGAGATATTAGAAATTATAATTTTGATGACATTAACTAAGCCCTAACTAACTATTACAGTTAAGGTAAAAGTATGAAAGACAGCTATACATCACTTGATCCAATTAGTGAGTTGAGTGATTTTAATCTAATCTAGATATTTATTTACATTACATTAACGTGAATTCGATGTAAGTTAATCAATGTTCGATGCACCTTTTATTTACCAAATATAACAGTTGTTTACCTTTGTTGTTTTTAATAAAAGGGATAGAAAAATCAAACCTTTTAATTCATTGGT
>JAKISU010000039.1 GCA_021648445.1 Flavobacteriaceae bacterium | reverse complement strand
TCAGAGCTAAAGTGATTGATTTCCTTGATAATCAAATTTGGATAAATGATGAATTCGAAAATAGATTAACCGATAATTTCCAAATCATTAAACCCAATTTTTCGGGTTCCTATCTGTAATGAGTATAGAATTTAAGGTGTCATAATATACTCTGGCATTACCCATTCTGCCAGACATTTTCATTTCAGAAATAATTTCTTCACCAAATGTGAAAATATTTTGACTGATAGGATTTGCATTAACCCTAAACTTTTGTTCAAAATCTTCTAAGGTATAATATTCGTTTTCAATTTCAAGATCCGTTATGATTTTATAGGCTCTATTTTTAATTGTATTTAGCAATCTATTGTTTTGAATATAATTACTACTCTTTTTATTAAATTCTCCTATCTTTGAATTCCATTCAATTTCAAATGCATTATAAGGAGTCTTGAAATATTTAGACCTTCTATTTTTTGTAACACGTAATGTTATTGGATATTTATCATTAGCCAATCTTGTTTTTCTTAAAACTGCTCTTATTGAAGTCATCTTTATTTTTTATCAGTACAACATATGTACAACAATTTAGGCTATAAAGATAAAATAAATGATGCCAAAAGAAAATTAAAAAATGTTAAAATATTGATAATCAGATAAATATATTTAAAAGAAAGCAACTGAAAATGAAATCTTTATTTCTGTTAATCAGAGGGTCCTTGGTTCGAGCCCAAGAGGAGGAGCCCAGTAATGACAAGCCATTTAAGAAATTGAGTGGCTTTTCTGTTTCTTATCAGTACAACATTTTTTTACTTATTGAGCTTCTCTTTAAGACTCTTAAATAATGCTATATATTTTATAGGATTACTATCTTTTAGTTTTTGAAGATTTTGAAGTTTCCATTGTACTGCCGGGAATTTTTCAAAATCATAAATACTCCAATTTGGTGTTAAGTTCTTAAAGCTTAATAAAAACTCTTTATCTCTATCGGTTAAGTTTTTATGAATTATATCTACTAGAGCTTCTCTTGTTTCTTCAAATTCTTGATAATTGAATGGTTTATTACTCATCCCTTCAAATTGATTTGTCATTGCTAATTGCTGATCTAAAAAATTTGGATACAGCATTTCGTTTAAAGGTCGATTACTACTTAAAAGACCTAGTAAAAATCCTTTTTTAATTGCTGCTGTAAATCCTTCATTATTCAATAGATACTTTACATCAAATAAATCCCTTGGATGCTGACGATCTAATGCAGCACAAATTTTACCTCCATATAATTGTTCAAAAGGCACGATTTGAATAGCACAAAAAACATCAAATTCATCTTGTGCAACCTTACAAAGTGACATTTTTTTTGATTCATTGATTATCCCTCGCATAGCTTGATTTACTTCTACTTTTATTTGTGCAATAGTAGAAGATACTTGTAATTTAAGATTCTCTTGTTTGTGCAACACTTTTACATCAGGGAGTATTCTTTCAATGCTTGATTTAATTCGTTTTAGAGCTTGCGTAATATTTAGCAATGTATCGTCTCTACTTTCAATAGGAATATAAGTTAAATCTATGTCAACCGAGAGGCGGGGCATATCACGAACGAAAAGATTAATTGCTGTACCTCCATGCAATGCGAAACAAGTTTCTTTAGCAATTTCAGGTAGTACATTAAGTAAAAGGGCTACTTGTCTTTTATAAAGTTGTCCTTCCATCTTCTTCTAATTCTTTTGGAACAGTAATACGATATTTAGGTATATAAACACCATTTTTTACAAGACTTCGTTTACCTTTTCCAAAATCTATTTTTTCTAAATTTATATAATTTACCCAATCATGGTTGGCTTTTTCTGCCATATACATAAATAGACGCTTCACTTTTACAGATGTACATTGTTCTAATAAATTCTGTACAAGATTGGGTCTTAAATTATTTAACCCTTCTATGAGTTCATAACATTCAAATAATTCTTGATACTTTGGGGTAAGATATAAACACTCCATAACTGCCCGGACTGCACTGGAAATTTTTATAGTAAATGTTTTAAACTCAATACTGGTAAGCCCAACATCGGCAGGGAGAAATGAAGAATTATGATAATCTACTTTTAGACCCCAATCATACTTAAGAAACCACATTGGCAATTTTTCGCCCTTACCACCAAATATCATAACTTTTTGGCTCGAAAACTCCAAATAGTGTGCCTTTCCTTGCATGGCTAATGCTGTTTTTCCTCCTGGATGTATATTTGAATCTGATTGCACTTGCAATGCGTATATAGCACCTTCATACCCTACTTTTTCACCTGAACGTATCATTGCTCCTGTTCCTATTGATTGAAGCCAATCACTCTTTTTATAGCGTTGTTGTAAGTCTAGGCTATACCCCTGCTTAGTTAACCACGATGATAAAAACACAACTCCAGAAGGTTGAGAATTTAATAACTGGTTTATTTTTATTCTTTTTTTGGTACTCATAGTACGAATATATAACTTTTTTTAAACTATTTAATCTTTTTGGTTTAAAAATATACTTTTTTAGGTACTATAAGTACCTGTTTTGAACAAATTATAAACTTATACCAATTTAACCATAAAACTAGTCATATAACTTGTTCCTTTCCTGCCCGTCCGGCAGGCGGGTTCACTTATATTTTGTTAAAAGTGTTCGTGATGTGCTTCGCAGTTCAATTTATTAATGACAAATTTTATAATTAAATTGGTATTACAATCTCTAATAGAACATATTATTTTAAGTAAAAGCGTAAGATGAATTTCGCATTTTACGTGTTTTTCAAATTTTCAGTTCATAAGACAAAATATTATTTAGGTCTATAAAGCACAAAGCATTAAATATTGAAAAAAAAATGAAAAAAAAAATTCTTAAAACCGGATATCCCCGAGGTCCGCCCGTGCCGGTCGGACGGGCAAGTCGTCGGGGAATTTATAGAGTAAAATATATATCGAAAATTAAAAAAAACACCCCGAATTAATAGATAAATTAAAATTCCGATACTAGTAAATTCTGTTAATCAGAGCCCCGATAGCTATCGGGGTTGGTTCGAGCCCAAGAGGAGGAGCTTAGTAAATAAAAGGCTTTAAGAGTATTATACTTTTAAAGTCTTTTTATTTGTGCATAAATTATAATAATCTTCTTCATTTATTTGGAAAATCCTGTGAAAGTAAATTGTAAGTTTCTCCTATAGAGAACATGTAATTTTTCTATAGTCATTACTGAAATTTCATAACCTACCAACTTATAGCGTTAAAGGGAATCAACAAATTGAGAAACATATTTTTGTATATCAATATCTTTTCTTAGAGGCACTATTTACTAAGATAGAGAATTTTAAGAACCTATCTTAAAAGTAATCGAAACTTCTCCTGTTTCTTTATTGATAGCCACTTTAGGTTTTCCATCTGTACTTAATTCTTTACCTGTACTCATTTTAAAAACTCCTGTTAAAAATTCCATTCCTTTATTCATAACTTCTTCCATTTCTTGATAATTGGTAGTTGTATCTGTACTCGTAGTTTGAGTTTTAACAACTGTTTTTTCAACTGTGTTTGTTGTTGCTTTTTCTGTTTCGGTAATTTGAGATTGAAGAGTTTCAATCAATTCATTTTGCTCTTCTGCAATTTCGGCTAGATCATTATCTTCATATATTACCTCTGGGCTTTCTATATCATTATCTAAAATAACATCCTCAAGTTGTTGAATAAATTGTGATTTACCTTTTTCGGTAAAATCAACTTCATCAATCTTATTTTTTGGACTTAAAATACCATCAAACAAACTTTGTTTTAACAGTAAACCAGTTGCTATCTTCATTTCAATAGAATCATAAGATACAAGGTTAAACACATTAAGTATCTGTTTTTGTTGACCTATTCTATCTATACGCCCGATACGTTGGTTTTTCTTTGCAGGATTCCATGGTAATTCAAAGTTTATAACCGTATCTGCCACTTGAAGATTAAGACCTGTACCACCCGATTCACTAGACAAAAATATAGTACACTCAGGATTCTCTTCAAACTCCTTGATCAAAGCACCACGTTTCTTTACAGGTACTTTTCCTGTAAGCATAGTGAAAATAATTCCTTCTTTTTTTAATTCATCTGCAATTAAATTAAGCATAGTAACCCATTCTGAAAAAATAATTATTTTTCTATTGTTACTTTTTACATCTAATTTTTCTAATAAAATATGTTTGAGTTCTACTAGTTTTGGTGAATGATGTGATTCTTTATCTATTAAAAAACTTGAATCACATACCATACGCATATTTGTCAGTAAATGCATCAACTTTTGCCAATCATATATGGTTTTAAACTTTTTACGCAAAATAGAAGCAATTCCTCTTGAAAAGCCAGCATGTAAATTTGCCTGCTCATCAGAAAGAGAAACATATACATTCTTTTCTATTACATTAGGTAATTGTTTAAATACCTCTTGTTTTTCTCTTCTAATTAGGATTGAATTTAGGCGTTTTTTTAGATTTTGAAGGTTATAATATCCTTGTATTTTATTCTTTTTTTGTGAATCAAAAATACAATGTTGATATGAAAATTCCCATTGAGGTGCTAAGAAATACGGATCTATAAATTGAACTATCGAATATAGGTCTAATATTTTATTTTCTAAAGGTGTACCTGTGATAACCAATGCATGTTTTCGACGAATGGCTTTTACTGCATTGGCAGTTTTTGTTTCATAGTTTTTAATCTTTTGAGCCTCATCTAATATGATAAAATCATAATTTGCTTTATTGATTACGGAAAGATCTCGTAGTACTGTTTCATAATTTATGATATGAAAATAACTTTCATCATTAAGATATAAATTTACTCTTTCATCAGGAAAACCTTCTATTACTATTGCTTTTTCATCGCTAAATTTTAACACTTCGCTTTTCCATTGATGTTTTACTGAAGCTGGCGTTATTACTAAGGTTTTCTTAAAATTAAAAACTGTCTTTTTTAATATTGCTGTGGCTAAGGCTTGCAGAGTTTTTCCTAATCCCATTTCATCTGCAATGATTACGCCTTTTTTGAAAAGTGAAAATTCAACACCTTCTTTTTGATAAGGATATAGGTCAGCTTTGATTGAAGAAAAATCAATGCTTGTTTGTTCTTTTATTTGTGCCAGTTCTTTGTCGTTGAAAAAATGTTCAATTTTTTCTAAAACTTCATCTCTTATTTTTATTCGTTGAAAATCTATCGCTTTATGAATGAAAGTGAAAAAGGAAGCAATTTGAAAATCTTCAATAAATGTACTGTCGTCAAAATAAAAATCTATCAATGCTTGCTCTTCTGCTTCTAAATTTTCAGGGAAAAACCACGATATTTTATACTCATTTAAAGGGTCAAGATAGATTTCTATAAAAGGATAGTTCTTTTTTAACCTCCTTACTTTAGAAGGGTTTTCTTCTAAATAATTGTATAGAAATAAAATATGTTTTGTTGTTCCTAGTTTGTTGGTTTTTAGGTCAAAATTGTTAATATAACCTGTTTTATTATCAAAATCTCGAAGTGTAATTTTATATGATTTTCCTTTTTCATTGATCAAAGTATGTTCACCATAAAGGTTGTTTGCCAGTTTTATTTTATATTCGGCTTTGTTTGCTCGGTCTTGTCGCTCTTCCAACACTCTCATTTTCATTCCCTCCCTAGTGTATTTTTTCCCCTCAGGCAATTCTTTCAAATCACTATTATCTTCTATAACATACAGAGCCACTAAACCATAGACACTCCAATCTTTTTCTTTTCCATCAATTTCATTGAATAGCCTCTTATCTCCATTATCTACAATTATAGAGACTTTGTACGACTGATTTTTATCTTCGACAAATACAGTAATTATTTCTTGTCCTTGAGAGAGGATAACATGTTCATTCCTCTCAAATATATTTTTAGCTTCTAGAATCTCTGTATCTGTTAACCAAGTATTTTCTTTGATTGATCTAATGGTTTTACTAACTAATTTTTGCATATTTTGAGGTATTTATGATAAAAAAGGTATGTAAAAATAGATAAAATAAACATTTTATAAAGTGATTAATAACATATAGATGTCCACATTTCTAAAAAGTTTTAAACAAACCTTTCTATCCATCTGATTCTCCATTGAACTCCTCCTTGATTTTTTATTTTATCTACGAATTTCATATTCTGT
This sequence comes from Flavobacteriaceae bacterium, assembly GCA_021648445.1. GTDB lineage: Bacteria > Bacteroidota > Bacteroidia > Flavobacteriales > Flavobacteriaceae > Aureibaculum. Next base: position 15,609 of record JAKISU010000039.1, on the reverse strand, counting down.
ATCCTAGTGTTAAGTTAAGTGTACTGTCTCGTATAAGTCGCAAGTATTTTTGTTCCAGGCGATGCAAAAAATATGCACATAGCCATAGTTACGCAAGTATTTTTCTAAAGAAGTATGGGTGCCAATTGGCGGAGTACGGCTAAAGTATGCTTAACTTAACACTAGAAAGTAGTTTGCTTTGGAATAGAATATCCATGAATAGATTCATTCAGGTTAAAAAAAGAGAAATACCCTAAGGTAAAGCCAAGGGAATCTCGAGAACAAGCGAAGACCTCACAGGTTTTCCTCTTTTTAAGCTTCTGGCACAAATCAAAACCTGTGAGGTCTTTTAAAATTTACTCTATCTAACAGTCTTACTCTTTATTATTTTGTTTTTATTCTTCTTTAGCTGACTCAGGTTCAGGTTGAACAACTTTAAACTGAGTTCGTCTATTTAACTGATGTTCATCATTACTACATTTCTTACCATCAGAACAATCATTTACTAATTGAGACTCTCCAAAACCTTGACCGGTAATTCTACTAGCATCAATACCTTTTGAGATGATATAATCTACAGTAGATTTAGCTCTTCTATCGGATAACCTCATATTATATGAAGCTGGCCCTCTTGAATCTGTATGTGAAGTAGCAAATATTTTAATTTCAGGATACTGATTCATTACACCAATAACTTTATCTAGTTCATCTGCTGCATCTTTACGGATATTCCATTTATCAAAATCAAAGTATATTTTATCAATATTAACTAATACTTCATCACCAACAGCTTTAAATTCAGTAGCCAAGTCAATATTTTTCTCTAATGCAGGAGCATCAATATCATTTACAGTTTTCACTTCTTGTTTTTCTATTAAATATCCCGGGTTAGTACCTACTAATGTATAAACACTATTACAAGGCACATCAAAACTATAAGTTGCTTCATCTTCATGAGCAGCAGTTATTTGCAATTGATTTCCTTCACTATCTAATATTGAAACCATAGCGCCAGGCAATAATTCTTGTGTGTCTTTATCTCTAACTATACCTTTTATAGTTTGTAAACAATCAATGAATACTGCTTCATCTTGATTAAAAGAATAGATGTCATCATCGCCTTTACCTTCAGGTCTATTCGAAGAAAAATATCCTTTACGCTGAGTATCATCTAAAATATAAGCAAAGTCGTCTTTTGCACTATTAACAGGCTGATCTAAGTTTATTGGAATAGAAACTGAGTTATCAAAAACCTTACTGGCATAAACATCTAACCTACCATAACCTTCATGTCCATTTGATGAAAAGTATAAAATATTATCATCACTAATAAACGGAAACATTTCTCTTTCTTTAGTATTGATTCTATCTCCCATATTTTTAGGTTCACCAAAGGTTCCGTCTTTATGGATATCAACTACATAAATATCTGTTTTACCAATAGATTCAGGTCTGTCAGAAATAAAATACAGTTTTGTTTCATCTTTATTTAAAGTGGGTAATCCTGACTGGTATTCATCATTATTAAACGGTAATTTTTGAACATTAACCCATTCACCAATTCCATTAACAGAAGCCTTGTATAATTGAATATTATCAAACCCTTCTTTACTTTTTATTGATTTATCTTTATTATTATAGTTATTTGCACTAAAATATACTGTTTTATAGTCTTTAGTAAAAGTAACCATAGCCTCATGTGCTTTTCTATTAACATCACCTTCTAATTTTTTTTTGTTTATAATTTGACCCGTACTATCTATATCGCCAACAAATAAATCTAAAAAAGGTTGGTCATTTTCATTCCAAACCTGTCTAATAATTCTTGTTTTCTCATTTGGTGAAGCAAAAACAATTCTATTATTATTTAAAAAGGCGACTCCAAAGTCAGCCTGTTTCGTATTAACATTGAGGTTTCTGATACTATGTTTTCCTGAGGTTGTTTGAGCACTAATTAACATTGAAATCAATAGTAAGCATACAGTAATAGTCTTTTTCATTTTTTTAATTTTAATTTTAATTTTAATAAAAATATTTTATGACAGATATTTGTGTGTTTAACCACTAATATATCGGCAAAATATTTACTATAATTATAAATTTTAAATATTATAAATCTCTGATTATTTAGAAGTTATCTTCTAAAAAGGGGGAGTGAGATTTAAGAATTGAACGCAAATTTACAAATAAATGTTAAAAGTTAATTTATTTTAAGATTAAAAACCTTTTATTAAATGTAACTTATTGATTATGAATGAATTAAAATATTTTTTTTGTTCTTAGTACTGTATCTAATAAAAGTAATACAGATAGACATAAAATACTTACTACTAAAATTGAAGGAATTTGAATATTCTGTGTTAAAGAATTACCAAAATCGGTAATTAGGCTATTAGAAATCATTGAAAGTTTAGAAATATAGCTATCATTTTGAATTGTAATAGGTTTAGAAAGTAATACATAAATAATAAAACTTGCAAAAAATAAAAATATAATATTCCAGCTTTTTTTGCTAATAATTGGTTTATAATCAGCAATAGAATTAGTACTTACTTTAGCCATTATCTCAATAGAAAAATCAGAATTGGGAGTTTCTAAACTATTCTTTTTTAACAATGATGTTAAAATCGTATCTTTAAGTATTACCTCATCAGGAATGGTATTTACTTTTGCCATCACTTTATCTGTAAAATCTATTGATGGTGAATCTAAGTCAATACTTTTAAGCAGCTTTTTAGTGATATGTTTTTCTTTATCTGACATTAAAGAATAGTTTTCAATTCTGTTTTTAAAATTTTTGAAAGCTCTTTATACAGCTTTTTGCGGGCTCTAAATAGTCTGACTTTTATATTTGTTTTGGTTAATCCTGTAATTTCTATAATTTCATCAAATGTATTTTCATTCAAATAAAAAAGCGTGATGAGTAAAGCGTCTAATTCCGCCAAGGCATTTATTGCTAAAGTAACATACTTTTTTTGTTCTTCAGCTTTCAATAAATCTAATTGTGGAAAAGAAAAATCTATGGAGTGATTTTCTATTACATACTCATCAATATCTGTCACTTCTAATTTCTTTTTCCTAATTTTAGAAATAGCTGTTCTATAAACTATGGTATACAACCATGTCGAAAATTTTGAATTTCCTTTAAATGTTTGTAATTGCTGAAAAGCTTTAACAAAACTATCTTGAGCTACTTCCTCAGCATCTTCGGGGCTTCTCACAATTTTCAAAGCTATGGTATACGCCATCTCTTTATAACTTTCAACTAAAAAGCTAAAAGATGATGCATCACCAAGTAGTACTTTTTCAATATAAATTTGATCTTTGGTTGGGTTCATTTAAATAGTTTGACGCCAACAATAGTATTATGGTTACATTTTAATTTTTCTCTTCTAAGGCTTTTGTATTTTGCTGTTCAATATTATAATCTAATTCCCACCCGAAAGTGCTTACCAATTGTTCAATCATTTCTATTGTCTCTAAGGCTTTAGATTTTGCAGATAATAATAATTCGCTATCTGGTATTATTTCTTCAATATTTTGTTTCACTTTTTTATTGAGTTCACTTAGGTCAATAGCATCAAACTTATTAAAAAAACCACCTTTTACATCGTAATATTTAATATCGGTTTCAATACTTAATATTTCAGGTTCAGGAAAATATTCTAATATTAATTTTTTATTTGCCGGATTTGAATGTAATCTTATTTTTTTCATATCAAAACCAACTAACACTTTGGCATTTACCAAAACGATGGCTTTCTTTTTACTGGTTACTAATTTTAAAAACACATCTTTTACATCTTCAAATTGCATTATTTCAGAAAAATCGCCTTCAATTGTAATCATTTTAGAAACATATCTGATTTTTTCTAACAATACTACTGACTGTTCTTTTGTTCTGTTTTTTATAAATCGGTTTTTAAATAATAAAACTATTGCAGCTAAAAAAAGTATTCCGACAATTATTCCTAAAATAAAATCCATTGATTATTAATTAAATGATTCAAAGATTATTTATTATTACTTCTCATTAAACATGTTCAAATACTTGCCAACTGAATATTATTTTACGGCACGTAGCATTTGACTACGTTGAATGTTTAGACAAAGAAAATTTAGGGTTTTACATAACTCTTCTTTGCTCTCAACATTTCCCTTTTACCGGGCGGACCGGGTAATCGTTCAACAATAAACCCTACTTCTTGCATGGCACGACGTACACTCCCTTTAGCGGAGTAAGTTACTAAAATTCCGTTTTGTTTAAGTGCTTTATACATTTTATTAAACATATTTTCTGTCCAAAGTTCAGGCTGAACTCTAGCAGCAAATGCATCAAAATAAATTAAATCAAACTTATTTATTTCATTAATATCTTCAAAAAATTGTTCTTTTTTAATAAGTGAAAAATTGGTTGATAGTTGGTGTTGTTCATTCCACGAAAGTAAATGCATCTTATCAAAGACCTGTTGTTCATTTTCAACTTTTAATGCTATAACATAGTTTAATTTTTCAATTTCTTCCTGTTTAACGGGATATGCTTCAATACCGGTATAATCAATTTGCAATTTCTTTTGTTGGGCTTCTAAATATGTAATAAAACAATTCAGACCTGTACCAAAGCCTATTTCAAGGATTGAAATCTTAGACTTATTCTTAAAACAATCTAATCCGTTTTTAATAAATACATGATAGGCTTCTTGAATAGCGCCGTGTTTTGAATGGTATTGTTCATTCCATTCAGGTAAATGTATGGTTGTAGAACCATCAGAAGTAATAATGATTTCACGTTTCAAAATTGTATTTATAAGTTTTATACTATTGCAAATTGCAACTATTTAATTATAAATTGAAATTAAAGAGTATTGCATACCATAACAGAGTTTCAATTTATAATTAAATAGTTGCAAGCTATAAAATATAGTTTTAAAATATGTACTTTTGCATTTTATAAATCCGATGGTTATGAGTACAGCAATTTCAACACAAATAGCTATTGAAAAAGCATTAACATCTAAAATTTCTGAAGTAAATTTTAACAATTTACCATTTGGTCAAGTTACTACTGACCATATGTTTGTTTGTGATTATAAAGATGGCAAATGGCAACAACCTAAAGTTATGCCTTATCAGAACATCAGTTTAGATCCTTCGTCCAGGATTTTTCATTATGGTCAATCGGTTTTTGAAGGCATGAAAGCCTATAAGGATGCTGATGATCAAATTTGGTTATTTAGACCTCTAGAAAATCAAAAACGTATCAATATTTCATCTAAAAGATTGGTAATACCAGAATTTCCCGAAAATTATTTTATGGAAGGTCTAAAAACTTTATTGCAAATTGAAAGTGAATGGATTCCTAAAACTGAAGGAAGCTCATTATATATCAGACCTTTTGTTTTTGCAACAGGAAATGGTTTTCATGCTTCACCCGCAGATGAATATAAGTTTATTATTGCCTGCTCACCTTCCGGATCTTATTTTTCAGGAAAGGTAAAAGTTTTAATTGAAGAAAAATATGCACGCTCTGCAAATGGTGGTGTTGGTTTTGCTAAAGCAGGAGGTAATTATGCCGGACAATTTTATCCGACCCAATTAGCAAAAGAAAAAGGATACCAACAAGTTATTTGGACAGATGACAATACCCACGAATACATAGAGGAAGCTGGTGCTATGAATGTTTTTGTCAGAATTGGTGATACTTTATTGACCTGTCCTACAAGCGATAGAATTTTAGATGGTATTACACGTAAGAGTATCTTAGAAATTGCCAAAGATGAAGGAATTAAAGTAGAAGTTAGAAAAATTTCTGTGAAGGAAATTATTGAGGCTTCTAATAACGGAACTTTAAAAGAAATGTTTGGTGCGGGTACGGCTGCTGTTGTTTCGCCAATTTCCGGTTTCGGTTTTAGAGATAAAGATTATGAGTTACCTGAAATAGAAAACAGTTATGCTTCTCGTTTTAAAAAACGCATTACGGACATTCAATATAATCGTGCTGAAGATAAATTTGGGTGGCGGTATTTGGTATAACATCGTTTTTATAACGATGTCTAGTGTCAAGTCAAGCATAAAATAACGCACCAAATTTTGCTCTTTTTCATTTTTACTCATCATAAAAAGATTCATATAGCTACGGCTATGCTTACTTTTTCTTATTTCGTAAAAATCAAAAAATAGCCGCAACTTATACATCATTTCACACTTGACTTGACACTAGTTTATTTTTTCCTTTATGGTTGAACAACAATACTATGTTTACATTTTAACTACCAAAAATCATAAATTATTTTATACTGGTTATTCTAGAAAATTAAAACAACGAATAAAACAGCACAAATCTGGTTATGTACTCTTCACAAAAAAATACAATTGTACTAAATTAGTTTATTTTGAAGTTTTGAATGATAAACATACTACTCTCAAAAGAGAAAAACTTATAAAAAAATATTCTCGAGAGTTCAAACGAAATTTAATTAATAAAATGAACCCTAATTGGGAAGATCTGTTTGAACAGCTTGATAGGTTTTAGGCTGCGTTATGAAAACGCAGCAAATATTGCAGCTATTTTTTCAAGATAGCTGCAATATTTGGCTTAAAATAATTAGGCCCTTTCATTACCTTACCATCTTCACGATAAATAGGTTTTCCATCAGCACCTAATTTACTCATATTACTTCGTTGTATTTCATTAAATACTTCTTCTATTTTATGTTGCATACCATGTTCTATAATAGTACCGCATAATATATATAGCATATCACCTAATGCATCTGCAACCTCAACTAGATCATTAACTTTGGCAGCTTCTAAATACTCTTCATTTTCTTCTTGCATTAAATCAAAACGAAGTTGTAATTTTTGTTCAGATAATTTTGCAATTGGCGATTCCTTAAACCCTAATCCAAAAGCTTTGTGGAATTCTTTTACGGCTTTAATTTTGTTTTGCATTCTTTCTTTTATAAATTTTAATTATAACTTATTCTGTAAGTAATCATTTATTCAACTCTTGCTTCAATTCTAATATTTCTGATAGATAAATTTCATTTAGAAATTCGTTATAAATATCTTCTCGTTTATAATCAATATTTTCCTCTGCTTTTAAAATATGCTCTTTGGCTTTCTCTAAATTTCCGATTTTGTGATACACTTTTGCCAAACCAAAGTGAGCTTCACAAGTATTTATTGATTGCTTTAATGCTCGATTAAATTCTGAAATTGACTTTTCGAAATTTTCAAGCTCATATTCACAAATTCCTAGATAAACAAAAGTTTGAATATCTGCCCAATCTTCTTTTTGGTTTTTGACGCTTTGATTAAAACAATCTATTGCTTTTTGATAATCTTTATTCCCATAATAACATTCGCCTCTCAAAAAGTTAATATTTTCTCCCCATGGAGCATCTACAAAATTTGGAGTAAGACTATCAAGCTGATTAAAATCGGTTAACGCATTGTCAAAATCTCTAATCTTCCTTAATCGTATCCAACCTCTATATCCTAAATGTAATGTTGGTTCAAGCTCTATCGCTTTATCCAAATACTTAAAGCCTCTTGAAAAGTCTCCAGATTTATTTATTTCTACTGAATACTCAAAATAGTCATCACTATTTGTTGATTCAAAACTTTCCACTTTTTCAGATAATTCTTTTCTTTTCTTCCTTAACTCTTTAATCTTTGAATTCCCATAGATTAAAAGTCCAATTATTCCAATTATTCCAATTAAAATTACTCCGAAAACTACTCCTAATATTTTAAAAAATTTCTTCAATTTTTCCGTTTTTAATTTTAAATCGTATTAAATTGAATGTTTTCTTGTTTTTATCTCTTTCCCAATTTGATAAATTTACTGCAACCTTTTTAAGTTTGTTTACAAGACTTCCATTATTAAATTCGGTAGGCATATAATTTTTGTCAATTTCAAACGTCTCAATTTTACAAAATCCGCCTGTTTTACTAATGTGAAGTCTCAATGTTATAAATCCATTATTTGGTAATATATTAGTTTCATCGTTTTGAATTTTTTTGAACGCCTTTCTAATTGCTATGTTCTCTCCTTTTACGCTACTATTTATACTATAATAAGGTATGGAGCGTTCGTCACAATCTGATTTATCTTGTGCAAATGAAAATGAAGTAAATAATATTATAAAGAGTAATGTTTTTTTCACAATTACTTACATTTATAAATATTTCATTGCAACTTTAGCTGGAACTAATCTTAAAAAAATAGCTACCAATCTCCATCGTCTTGTTATAAAAGCTTTTTTCTTTTTTTTCTTAATTGCAGTAAAAACTTGTTTTGTAGCTTTATCTAAAGGTGCTTTCCAAAAAGTATCACCTGTTGCCATCTTCGTTTCAACAAAACCAGGTACAATATCTGTTACATAAATTTTAGCTTTTTTAGTACGCTGTGATTTCATCCACAATGATTCTAGATAACTATTCATAAATGCTTTAGACGCAAAATAACAAGGCACATGCCTATTACCTCTAACACCTGCAATGGATGAAATACCTACTAAATGACCGTATCCTTGTTCTTTAAATAAATTATAAGCCAATCCGAAAACCTTAACTGCTCCAATAACATTTGTTGCTATAGTTTGCGCTTCTTTTTCCCACTCTAATTCATAATTTGGACCACCAACACCTGAGCTATACACCACCAAATCTATCGTACCCATTTCATCAATAAGTTCTTGAAAAACAACATCTGTTGCTTTAACATCTGTAGCATCATGCTGCTTAGAAATATATTTTTCGGGATTTGTCGCTTTTAATTCAGCTAATTTATCCAACCTTCGCCCAGTGATAGCAACTGTATAACCATCATTAACTAATAATATGGCCAATTCTTTTCCTATTCCGGAAGTTGCACCAAATATTACTGCATTTTTACTCATCTTATACCAATTTAACTTTATAATGTCGTATTAAAATTGTTTAATTTTCACTATATCTTCGTTAAAATATTTGACTATAACTAAGGCTATACTAAAATATTTTGCCTTAATCTTGCAAAAATTAATTCAATTCAATTTTACAACATTACAAAATCAAACTGGTATTAACTAAAATTTATATTCAAAAAAAGGTTATTTTTGAGGTCATAAATATACAGTATTATGTTTAGTAAAGGACAACAGCTTTTTGGATTATTTTTCGTTATCGTTTTTGCTATTATATTAGTATGGAGTTATCGAAAAGATTTAAAAGTCCACAAAAAATATTATAAAAATGTATGGATAATTTTAATTAGTATTTTATCAATCTTTTTTATTTTTAGAGCAATTACCTATTATATACATGATTAATTATGTCTGGTTATAGAATACAAGACCACTTTGTTATTAGACTCAATATACAAGACTTGTTTTCAATCCATTAAACAAATAGTTGATTATAAATTTATCTTTTTCCATGACAACTTGAGTTTTAGCATCACTATACATAGAACTCATTTGAAAAAAACGTTGAAATGTTTTATTTATGCTTGACTCCGTTTAAAAGTAACTATTTACTGAGCAACAATCTTTTATTTCTTATAAATTAGAACTTTAGAGCGTCCTTTCTTAAAAATTTTATTACTGTTATGTGTTCCTTTTCGAAGCTCTTTTTGCTCCTCAAAAGGCAGGTTATGTATTTCTTGACAAGTTGCCGAACAACAACCTTGCATTTTATCTTTACAGGAATCACATTGAATAAATAATAAATGGCAAGCCTCGTTTTCGCAATTTACATGTACATCACAAGCATTACCACATTGATGGCAATTTGAAATAATATCTTCAGAAATACGCTCACCTCTACGATGATCAAAAACAAAGTTTTTACCTATAAATTTATTTTCAATATTAGCTGCTTTAGTTTGTCTAACATACTCAATAATACCACCTTCTAACTGAAATACATTTTTAAATCCTTTATGTTTGTAATAGGCACTCGCTTTTTCACAACGAATTCCTCCTGTACAATACATTAACAAATTCTTATCTTCTTTATGTTCTTTTAAATTCTCTTCAATAATATCTAAAGAATCTCTAAAAGTATCAACATCAGGAGTAACTGCACCTTTAAAATGTCCTATTTCGCTTTCGTAGTGATTTCGCATATCAACACAAACCGTATTAGGATTTTCTAATAGTTTGTTGAATTCTTTTGCATTGACATGTATTCCTTTTTTGGTAACATCAAAAGTATCATCATTCAATCCGTCTGCTACAATTTTATGCCGTACTTTAACTTTCAATTTCAAGAACGATTTATTATCCTGTTCAACAGCAATATTCAGCCTGATATCCTTTAAAAAAGGAATTGCATCTAAATGATCTTTAAAGGCTTTAAAATTATCAGCAGGTAGTGAAAGTTGTCCGTTAATCCCCTCATAGGCAACATAAATTCTACCTAATACCTCTAGTTCATCCCAGGCAACAAATAAATGATTTCTAAATAATTGTGGATTGCCAATATTGGCATATTGATAGAAAGACAAAGTTAATCGTTGCTTACCAGCTTGTTCAATTAACACCGTTCTTTCTTTTGCGCTTAATGTATTGTACAGTTGCATGCTATACCAATGTTTTAAGTTAAAAGAATAATTTTATTTACCGCAAAAATAATGTTTTTTAGTCCTTTTTATATTAAAAATTATAACATTTTAATTGAATTTGATAAAAATTCAACTTTACAGTCATTTTAATATTGACTTATAAGCACATCTCAAACTTTTTTATAACCTTTGTAACCTAAATTATAAAATATGAGAGTTGCTGTTGTTGGCGCTACCGGAATGGTAGGGAATGTAATCCTAAAAACATTAGAAGAAAGGAATTTTCCGATAACGGAATTGATTCCTGTAGCTTCTGAAAGATCGGTAGGTAAAAAAATACTATTTAAAGGAAATGAATATACAGTTGTTGGCTTACAAACTGCTGTTGAACTGCAACCCGATATTGCCTTATTTTCTGCCGGTGGGGATACTTCTTTAGCATGGGCGCCAAAATTTGCTGAAGTTGGCACAACCGTAGTTGACAATTCTTCTGCTTGGCGGATGGATGCTGACAAGAAGCTTGTTGTTCCTGAAATTAATGCTAATTCATTAACCGAAAACGATAAAATTATTGCCAACCCTAATTGCTCTACCATACAATTAGTAATGGCGTTGGCTCCATTACATAAAAAATATGGTATTAAACGTTTGGTAATTTCTACCTATCAATCTATTACCGGTACAGGTGTAAAAGCTGTACAACAATTAGAAAACGAATACAACAATGAAAAAGGAGAAATGGCTTATCATTATCCAATTCATAGAAATGCAATACCACATTGTGATGTTTTTGAAGAGAATGATTATACCAAAGAGGAAATGAAATTGGTGCGCGAAACACAAAAGATTTTAGATGATAGATCTATTGCTATTACGGCTACTGCTGTTAGAATACCTGTGGTTGGCGGACATAGTGAAAGCGTAAATATTGAATTTGAAAACGAATTTGATGTAGCTGAGATTAGAAAAATATTGAACGACACTTCCGGTGTAACTGTACAAGATAATACAGATACCAATACCTACCCAATGCCTATTTATGCTGAAGGCAAAGACGATGTTTTTGTGGGTAGAATTCGTAGAGATCTTTCACAACCTAAAACATTAAATGCATGGATAGTTTCTGATAACTTACGAAAAGGTGCTGCTACCAATGCTATTCAAATAGCTGAGTATTTGGTTGAAAACAATTTAGTTAAGAACAAAGTTGTTTCTTGAATTTTACTCAGGGTTTCACTTAAAGTGAAACCCTGAGTTTATTACTTTCGTCCTGTTTCCTGGCTCTTGATTCTAGAAAATAATTTTAACATTTTAAAAGTGACGAAATTACTTTTATTTCGTCACTTTTAAAACGTCCTCAATAATTTTTTCTAACTGTTGTTTCGGCAATGCCCCATTAGCCATTTGAGGTTGTTCGTCTTTTGGACAAAATAACATTGAAGGAATACTTCTAATTGCAAATGCAGCAGCCAATTCTTGTTCAGCTTCTGTATCTACTTTATAGATATTGATCTTTCCTTTATATTCTTCACTTAATACTTCTAAAACCGGAGCAATTGCTTTACACGGTCCACACCAATCAGCATAAAAATCTATGATGCAAGGCAGATCGCCCTCGAATGTCCACTCTTTATTTTTTTCATAATTAAAAACTTTTTCTAAAAAAGTTTCTTTTGTCAATAATTCTGTCATTTTTTTCAATTTATTATAAGTATCTATACAATAACTATTCCGCAATTTTCGCCCGACAAAGTGACAACATTTATAGCTATTATTCTGTCACTTTTATTACATATTGTTAGATTTTAGTAACTTATACGACTAAAGCAATTTAATCTAAACCAATATGAATTTCAAAATGCTATTTAAAATTTGATGTTTATATTGGTATTATAACCTAAAATCTTATATTATGAATTCAGCAATTTCAAAAGTCCTTCGTTCTTTATTGGGTATTGCCATGATAATTTTTGGTGCAAATAAGTTTGCGGGGTTTATGCCTAAACCAGAATTATCAGAAAAAGCAGGAATATTAATGGGCGCGTTAGCTGACAGCGGATATATTTTTCCAATTCTTGGAGTATTTTATATCATAATAGGCTTATTATTAGTATTAAACAAAGCTGTTCCATTAGCCTTAATAATGCTAGTACCTATTTCTATTAATATTATAGCTTTTCATTTAGTTTTAGATCTAAAAGGTATATTATTTGCAGCTATAATAGCTATATTAAATGTAATACTATTATATACCTATTGGGATAAATTTAAGACACTTTTTAAATAAAGGACACCTCTATGTAAATACCAAGGCATATCTAAATGATATGCCTTTTTTTAATTATATTTGTTAAGCATTAAACTAACTAAAATCATGAAAAAACTTCTTTTCTTTCTACTCACAATAACACTAATTATTTCTTGTAAAACTGACCAAAAAGTCGAACCAACAATGGCAATAACCTATCCTGAAACTAAAAAAGTTGATACTATAACTACTTATTTTGACACTGAAGTAAAAGACCCCTATCGTTGGCTGGAAGATGATATGTCAGATGAAACTGCCGAGTGGGTTCAAACTCAAAACAAAGTTACTTTTGGATATTTGGATAAAATACCATATCGTGAGGAGTTAAAAAACAGATTAGAAAAATTATGGAATTACGAAAAGTTTTCTGCACCATTTAAAGAAGGTGATTACACTTATTTCTATAAAAATGACGGACTTCAAAATCAATATGTTGTGTATCGTCAAAAAGAAAAAGAAGAGCCTGAAATATTTTTAGACCCTAATACATTTTCTGAAGACGGTACAACGTCATTATCTGGTTTAACTTTTTCAAAAGATGGCAATATTGCAGCATATTCTATTTCAGAAGGCGGCTCTGACTGGCGTAAAGTTATCGTCATGGATGCCATCTCTAAAGAAATTAAAGGTGACACCATTATTGATGTAAAATTTAGTGGTCTTTCATGGAAAGGCAATGAAGGTTTTTATTATTCTAGCTATGACAAACCTAAAGGCAGCGAGCTTTCGGCAAAAACAGATCAACATAAATTATATTATCATAAATTAGGAACTTCTCAAAAAGACGATCAACTTATTTTTGGCGGTACGGATACTGAAAAAAATCGTTACATAGGTGGTTATGTGACCGAAGATGATAAGTATTTAATAATTTCAGGCGCAATTTCTACTTCAGGAAATAAACTTTTTATTAAAGACTTACAAAGCCCTAATAGTAAACTGGTAACTATTCTTGATAATTATGATAGCGATAGTTATATAATGGATAATATAGATAGTAAATTATATATTGTTACCAATTTAAACGCTCCAAATAAAAAAATAATAACAGTTGATGCTGCTAGTCCTACAGTTGAAAAATGGAAAGATCTAATTCCTGAAACTAAAAATGTATTGAGCCCAAGTACAGGCGCAGGTTCTATTTTTGCTGAATATATGGTTGATGCCGTATCTAAAGTGTATCAATACAATATGGATGGCAAACAAATTAGAGAAATTGAATTACCCGGTGTTGGTAGTGTAGGTGGATTCAACGGCAAGAAAGAAGACAAAGAACTGTATTTTTCATTTTCAAATTATATCAATCCTTCTACCATTTATAAATTTGATCCAAAGACAGCTAACTATGAAGTTTATAAAAAACCTACCATAGGTTTTGATAGTGATGATTATGAGTCTAAACAAGTATTTTATACTTCAAAAGATGGTACTAAGGTGCCGATGATCATCACTCATAAAAAAGGAATTGAGTTAAATGGCAAAAACCCAACTATCCTATATGGTTATGGTGGATTCAATATCAGTTTAACTCCTAGTTTTAGCATCACCAATGCTGTTTGGATGGAGCAAGGAGGCGTTTATGCTGTACCAAATTTACGTGGTGGAGGCGAATATGGAAAAGCTTGGCATAAGGCTGGAACGCAATTACAAAAACAAAATGTATTTGATGATTTTATTGCTGCAGCAGAATATCTAATTAAAAACAACTATACCTCATCTGATTATTTAGCAATTCGTGGTGGTTCAAATGGCGGATTATTAGTTGGAGCAACTATGATACAAAGACCAGATTTGATGAAAGTAGCTTTACCCGCCGTTGGCGTATTAGATATGTTACGTTATCATACTTTTACTTCCGGTGCAGGATGGGCGTATGATTATGGCACTTCTGAACAGAACAAAGAAATGTTTGAATATCTTAAAGGATATTCACCGGTTCATAATGTAAAAAAAGGAGTTGAATATCCTGCAACTTTGGTCACAACAGGCGATCATGATGATAGAGTTGTGCCTGCACATAGTTTTAAATTTGCTGCTGAATTACAAGACAAACAATCGGGTAATAATCCTACTTTAATTAGAATAGAAACAGATGCCGGTCATGGCGCCGGAACACCGGTAAGTAAAACCATAGAGCAATATGCTGATATTTTTGGATTTACCTTATATAATATGGGGATTAAAGAATTGAAATCGACTTATAAGGATTAAAATTCGTCTCTGCTCCCGAAGCCTCTAGAATGCTTTTTTTAGTATGATAGCTAGTGCTGAGCCTCGACTATTGCTCAAGACAGGCTAGTCGAAGTATGGCAGCCTCTCCATCAATTATGAGATTGCCACGTCCTTCGTCCTCGCAAAGACGTTAAATAACGTTTGTCATTCAGAACGAAGTGAAGAATCTCAAAACACAAAAGTCAAATTGATGTTTTAACTAAGATTATTTCAAAAATTAAAACTAAGTTATCACTCAGGTTAAAGATTCTTCTGTCGTCCCGATAGCTATCGGGACTCCCTCTGAATGACAATGATATTCAGGTTATTCTATTAATTGATATCTTTTTACCATTAAAAATCAACGCATCACCGACTTTTTTACCCAATAATAATTTACCAATAGGTGAACTGGGAGAAATAGCATAATAATAATTAGGGCTTGCTGATTTTCTAAAAAAATCATTTTATATAATTGAATTTCAGTTAGATAGTCTTATTTTTTATTGATTATTTCTTGGGTAAATGCAAAGGTTTTTGTATCTTATCTGCTATAAAC
>JAKISU010000193.1 GCA_021648445.1 Flavobacteriaceae bacterium | reverse complement strand
TACTTAATTTTTCAGAATTAGAAATTATAGCACATTGCATTTATGAAATGACTTTCATGGGTTTTGAAGAAGAAGGTATTCAAGAAGAATTAAATAATCTGGAAGATTCTGTTGATGAATATAAAAATCAAGAAGAAGATACAAAAACCGATAATTTAACCTCTTTTGACGATTTATTAAAAAAGTTTAACAGCAATTAATGTTATGAAATTCACCGAAGCACAATTAGAACAAGCCGTTATTGAACTTTTTCAAGAGCAGGATTTCACGTATCAAAAAGGTGATGAAATTGAAAGAAATGATGATGAAGTCCTTATTAAAAAGGACATGAAACAATTTCTTTTTAAGAAATATAAAAAAGAAAAAATTACAGATCAAGAGGTTGAATCTATCATTAGGAAATTAGAAGTCCTCCCTAGCTCAGATATTTACGAAAGCAACAAAGCTTTTATGAAATGGTTATCCGATGGTTTTCTTTTAAAAAGAGAGAATCGATCAAAAAAAGACCTGTTCATTCAACTCATTGATTATTCTTCAGTCGAAAAGAACATTTTTAAAATTGTTAATCAATTAGAAATTCAGGGTTATGAAAAGCGAATACCCGATGCACTAATTTATATCAATGGTTTGCCGCTTGTTGTTTTTGAATTTAAAAGCGCAATTCGTGAAGAAGCAACCATACATGATGCTTTTATTCAGATTACCGTTAGATACCAACGTGACATCCCTGAACTTTTTAAATACAATGCTTTTTGTGTGATTAGTGATGGCATAAATAACAAAGCGGGTTCATTTTTTGCACCGTATGAATATTTCTATGGTTGGCGGTCTGAGTCGGACAGACAATTATTCCAGGATGGCGTGGAAAAAGATGGGATCGCAAGTTTATTTTCCATGATTAAAGGAATGTTCAATCACGGCACGTTACCTGATATAATTCACAATTTTATATACTTTCCAGATTCTTCAAAAAAAGACGAAAAGATTGTTTGTCGTTATCCACAGTACTATGCAGCAAGAAAAATGTTTGATAATATTAAAAAACATCAACGTCCAAAAGGTGATGGTAAAGGAGGAACATATTTTGGAGCAACCGGAAGTGGAAAAAGTTACACCATGCTTTTTCTTACCAGATTGTTGATGAAAAGTGTGTATTTTTCAAGTCCGACTATTATTTTAATTACTGATAGGACTGATTTAGATGACCAACTTTCGGGTCAATTTACCAATGCCAAAGGCTTTATTGGTGACAATATGGTAATGAGTGTTGAAAGTAGAAACCAGTTAAGAAAATTATTACAAGGGAGAAAAAGTGGCGGAGTATTTTTAACCACCATTCATAAATTTACGGAAGATACCGAATTACTTACTGATAGAAATAATGTAATCTGCATTTCGGATGAAGCACATAGAAGCCAGATCAATTTAGATCAAAAGATAAAGATTACAGAAAAAGGAGTTGAAAAAACTTTTGGTTTTGCAAAATATTTACATGACTCTTTACCTAATGCAACTTATGTTGGGTTTACCGGAACACCTATTGATGCAACACTCGATGTATTTGGTGAAATTATTGATGCATATACCATAAATGAATCTGTAAAAGATGAAATTACTGTTAAATTAGTATATGAAGGTAGGGCAGCAAAAGTGATACTAAACAACACAAAATTAGATGAAATAGAGGATTATTATGGGCAATGCGTTGCAGAAGGTGCAAGTGAATATCAGGTAGATGAAAGTAAAAAAGCATCTGCCAGTATGAATGCTATTATAGGTGATCCGGATAGAATTAATGCAGTTGCCAAAGATTTTGTAAATCATTATGAAAAAAGAGTTTCTGAAGGAGCAACTGTAAAAGGTAAAACCATGTTTGTTTGTAGCAGCAGGGAAATAGCTTACAATCTGTATAAAGAAATTATTGCTTTACGACCTGAATGGTTAAATGTGAAAGTTAGTGACGATCATGTGGAGCTAACGGAAAAAGAAAAAAGGGAAATAAAACCGATAGAACGGATTAAAATGATCATGACCCGTAGCAAAGATGATCCTAAAGAATTATATGATCTGTTGGGAACCAAAGAATACCGCAAAGAGTTAGACCGCCAGTTTAAAAATGAAAAATCTAATTTTAAAATTGCCATTGTAGTTGATATGTGGCTAACAGGTTTTGATGTTCCGTTTTTAGACACCATTTATATTGATAAACCCATACAGCAACACAATTTAATTCAAACCATTTCACGGGTTAACCGTAAGTTTAAGAACAAGAATAAAGGTTTGGTAGTTGATTATATCGGTGTCAAAACGCAGATGAATAAAGCTTTAAAACAATATTCAAGCATAGATGGAAGTAATTTTGAAGATATTGCACAATCGGTAATTGTGGTAAAAGATCATTTGGATCTAATAAATAAACTATTCCACAGGTTTGACAGTTCACTTTACTTTAGCGGAAAGCCACTCCAACAATTGGAATGTTTAAATAAAGCTGCCGAATTTGTTCAACTAACCCATAAACAAGAAAAAAGATTTATGGATCTGGTGAAGCGTTTAAAATCGGCTTATGATATTTCATGTAACAGTGAAGAATTTGTACCGAAAGAAAGAGATTACATCCACTTTTATTTAGCTGTCCGTTCCATAATCTTTAAACTAACCAAAGGCAATGCTCCGGATACGGCGCAAATGAATGCCAGGGTCAGAGAAATGATCAAAGAAGCTTTATTGAGTGATGGTGTTGAAGAAATATTTAAACTTGGTGAAGATCATGAAAGTGAGATTGATATTTTTGACGAAGCCTACTTGGCTAAAATTGAAAAAATAAAATTACCAAATACTAAAATTAAATTGCTCCAAATGCTGTTATCTAAGGCTATTGGTGAACTTAAAAAAGTAAATAAAATAAAGGGAATTGATTTTTCTGATAAATTTAGATCTATTGTTGATAGGTACAATGAAAGAAACGAGCAAGATGTTTTAACCAGTGATGTTTTAGATGATTTTGCCAGTGAAATTGTTGATCTATACCATAGTTTAAAAGATGAAAAAGAATCGTTTAAGGATATGGGAATTGATTTTGAAGAAAAGGCTTTTTATGATATTCTAAAAGCAATTGCACATAAATATGAATTTGAATATCCTGAAGACAAATTAATTCATTTAGCAAAAGAAGTAAAAATTGTTGTTGACGACAAAGCCCGATATACCGATTGGAGTAAAAGATCTGATATAAAAGCCGAATTAAAAGCTGATTTAATTGTTCTTTTAGCCGAAAACGATTATCCACCAATAACAAGGGATGAAGTGTTTAAGGAAATTTTAGAACAGGCTGAGAATTTTAGGAAGTATAATAGCTAATTATGAATTAAATGGATACTTATTAATGTAAGTCTATTCAATTTTAATTATGGCTATGACCACAAAAAATTGTGGTTTAAACCACAATTTTAATTCGGGCTTGCTGATTTATCAGCACTTAATAATTAATAATCTTACTGTCAATAACTTACAATGATAATTAGGTTTAATTCCCTTGTCTAACTGCAATAGTTTTCGTATTTTCATATCATAAACCTTGCAG
>JAKISU010000192.1 GCA_021648445.1 Flavobacteriaceae bacterium | reverse complement strand
AGAGCTAAAGTGATTGATTTCCTTGATAATCAAATTTGGATAAATGATGAATTCGAAAATAGATTAACCGATAATTTCCAAATCATTAAACCCAATTTTTCGGGTTCCTATCTGTAATGAGTATATTGATATTCGCTTACAGCAATGGGTAGGAACGAAGTTAGCCATTTTAAATTAACTAATTTATACTTTTGGTATCCGTTGTGCATTATGCGTGAAAATAATTTCCGAAATGTCAAGTTCGAGTGATCCGCTAGAGGCGGATAGTATCGAGAACTAATTTAATAGCTAATCCCGAAGCCTCTGGAGACAGAATTTGTCAAAATGCACAATGGGTTTTTGATTTATAATTTTACTCCCTTTTCAAAGGAAAGGGTCGGGGATAGGAACAACTCATCCATAAAAAACTACAGTTCAGTAATTATAAATTTCACAGCTTACAACTTAGAGCGACTTTTGAACCATAATTTAAAAACTTAAAATCATGATCAGAATCGTATTAACACTAATAATGTACTTGATATCTCAAGTAACAATTTCACAGACAAAATTTGAACAAGGCATGCAACAGGCATTTCAATTAATGCAAGAAAATAAATTAGAAGAGGCTGCTAATTTATTTGAACGTATTGGTAATGCCGAACCAACTAATTGGTTACCTTATTATAATTTAGCCTTATTAAAGACCAGAACTACTTTTGGTATAAAAGATAATGCTGTAATTGAAGCACAATTAAAAATAGCAACTGAGTTTGTCAATAAAGCGGATGAAATATCACCAGATAATTCTGAGATATATGTATTAAAAGGATTGATGAATGTTGCTAAAATTGCTTCAAACCCTATGGTATATGGTGCAAGTTTATCTGCAGAAACTACTGAACTATATAAAAAAGCAATTGATTTGGATAATTTAAACCCTAGAGCTGTAAGCGGTTTGGCAGAATTTGAAATGGGTGGAGCACGATTCTTTAAACAAGATCTGACACCATATTGTAAAAAACTACAAGAATCGTTGAAATTATATGATAACTTTAAACCTGCATCTGAATTTCATCCTAACTGGGGAAAAAATAGAGTGTTAGAAGTACTAAAAAGTTGTGGTGAATCGAAAGCAATAGATAGCGAAACGGTTACAATTACTGTAAATGTACCAAATGTAACCAGTGATAAAGGCACTGTACAATTTGCACTATATAATAAAGATAATTTTATGTTAACGTCTTTAGTTAGTAAAATCGGTAAGATTGAGAATGGTATAACCGAAGTTAAATTTGAAGATGTAAAACCGGGATTGTATGCAATCATTTGTTTTCATGATAGCAATGAAAACAATAAAATGGACTTTAACGAGCAAAGAATGCCTATGGAAGATTACGGTGTTTCAAATAATCCGGTATTAATGGGACCTCCAACTTTTGATGTGGCTAAATTTACAGTTGAAAATAAATCATTAGATTTAACTATTAAATTTTAGCCCAAGTTGCCGTTCAGGAGTAACAAAAAAAGGTTTAAAATCTATAGTAGAAGGTAAAAAGAGTAAAGAAAATGACAAATTTTATTAAAACTTTTGTAATTGGTTTAATAATAGGAACTATTATATTTCTAATATTTTTTGCGATAGAAATTCTTGGCGGAGGTAGTGTTTCGTATGATGAAAAATTGCTTAGAGATTTCGGATATTATCAATTATACTCTGTAGTATTAACTTTTGTCAATGGTTATTGGTTTGATTATTTAAATCATAAGGTCAATTGGGAAAAATACACCGAATACCGTTTATTAATTGGCGCTTTAGGAGGTGTTGCTATAACAATTATGAGCGTATTTTTTATTAGAATATTTATATATGTTGGTATAAAAGATAAAACATTTAGCGAGTTTATAGAGAGTGAAAACGGAGTCTTTTACGTAATATCATTATTAATTACTGTAGTAATTTCTGCTTTTTTTCATGCTTTTTACCTTTATCGTGAAGTACAAAAAGACAAAGTTAAAGAACAAAAAATAATTGCAGGTACAGCATCAGCTCAGTTTGATGCTTTGAAGAATCAATTAGATCCTCATTTTTTATTCAATAGCTTGAATGTTTTAACCAGTTTAATTGACGAGAATCCTGAAAATGCTCAACGGTTTACTACTTCGTTATCAAAAGTATATAGATATGTATTGGAACAGAAAAATAAAGAATTGGTAAGTGTGGATGAGGAATTACAATTTGCTAAAACCTATGTAAGATTACTAAAAATGCGCTTTGAAGATAGTATCATCTTTGAAATTCCGGAAAAAGCAAATAATCCTGAAGCCAAGGTAGTACCATTATCATTACAATTATTATTAGAAAATGCAGTAAAACACAATATTGTAAATGCTTCTAAACCTTTGCATATTAAGATCTACGAAAATCAAGGTAATTTAATAGTAGAGAATAATCTGCAATCTAAAAAAGTGCTTAAAAAGGGTAGTGGAGTGGGATTGGTAAACATACAACAACGGTATAGTTTATTGACTAAGCGTAAAGTAAATATTAATAAAACAACATCGGCATTTATAGTACAATTGCCAATGTTAACAAAACAATCATCAGTTATGAGAACAGTATCATCAACTAAAACAGTAAATTCTAGTTATGTTAGAGCTAGAAAACGAGTAGATAAATTAAAAGATTTTTATGGCAGTTTAGTAGCTTATGTTATTGTAATACCATTCTTAATCTTTATTAATATGTACACATTCAAAGGTTTTCATTGGTTTTGGTTTCCAATGTTAGGCTGGGGGGTAGGCTTAGCTTTTCAAGCTTATGAAGTATATGGTAAAGATAAATATTTTGGAAAATCTTGGGAAGACAGAAAAATGCAAGAGTATATGAATGAAGAAACTGAAAATAAAAACCGTTGGGAATAATAATTTTAAAAAATAATGTATGGAAGAACAAGAACAGAATAATATTAATAATCAATAGAAATAATTATGGAAGATTATATAGAAGAAGATAATTATCTAAGAGCAAAGAAAAAAGTTGAAAAATTAAAAGGCTTCTATTGGCATTTAGCCTTTTATTTAGGAGTGAATTTATTTATTAGTGTCAGTAAAATTGTCAATAATTTAAGTGATGGCGAAACCTTTATGGAAGCCTTTGGGGATTTCGGCACCTTTGCAGTTTGGATCTTTTGGGGAATAGGAATATTTTTTCATGCAATGGGCGTTTTCGGACAAAACATCTTTTTTGGTAAAGACTGGGAAGAGCGTAAGATTAAAGAACTAATGGATGAAGATACTAACCACCATAAATCATTTAAACCATGAAAAAAATAACACTAATACTAGTTCTATTTGGAATACATCTAATATATGCTCAAGACAGTTTTACAATAAAGAATGTACGTGTTTTTGATGGTGAAAAAGTGATTGAGAATACTTCTGTTTTAATTGAAAACGGAAAAATTTCAAAAATAGCCAATACTATTAAAGGTAATTATAATAGGGGACTTCTAAAATTTAACCATCTGTCAATCATATAATTATCTGTATATTTACCTTGTAAAAATCCAATTTAAACCAAATGTACAAAGCACAAGGAAAAAAAGGCTTATTTGATGAGGAGTTCAC
>JAKISU010000191.1 GCA_021648445.1 Flavobacteriaceae bacterium | reverse complement strand
ACAATATGATATTCACATTTATAAATTACATGACTAAGTTTCTTATATTTACCCATAAAACAAAGATAGGCAAAGCCGTCAGAACATGACCACCTGCAAAGCAGGTGGTTTTATAAGGTAAAATAAATTAGAAGAAAATAAAGAAAATCCAATTATTGTAATTGGAAATGCAGGAACAGTTAATACCGGTGATTTTGATGATTTTTTAGCCTTAGAAAAGTTAAAAAAGGAATTTAATTTTTGGTTACATATTGACGCAGTATTTGGTGGGTTTGCAAATTGTTCATCAAAACACAAACATTATTTAGAAGGTTGGAATTGTGCAGATTCTATATCTATTGATGCTCATAAATGGTTAAATGTCCCATATGATTCCGCATTCCAATTCACAAAGCACAAAAATTTACAAAGTCAAGTCTTCCAAAATGGAAAAGCAGCATACTTAGATGATATCGCAGATAGTTATATAAACCTTACACCTGAAAATAGCAGAAGGTGGAGAGCATTGCCAATATGGTTTAGTTTTCAAGCATACGGAATAGATGGAATTTCTAAAATGATTGAAAGAAACTGTCAAATGGCTGAGCAAGTTGGAAGTTGGATTGATAAAACGGAACCTCTTACCTTACTGTCTGAAGTTAAATTAAATATTGTTTGCTTTAAAGTTTCAGAACAAATGGAATTTTCAACAGAATCATATTTGAAGTCTATTAATGAAACAAACAAGGTGTTTATGACGCCAACAAATTATAACGGAGAATATGCTATTAGAATTGCTTTTAGTAATTGGTCAACTCAATTAAAAGATATAGATGCTTTATTAGAACTTTTGAATGAATGTATAATAAAAATAGAATAACAAAGTCGTTAACAAAATGTCAAAAATCATTGGGCAATTGATGGTTAAATGAAAAGTTTTGTTTCATGTGTCTTTCTTTATTGATTTTTAAAGGTCACATGCTGTTCGCTATTAGTCATTCCCTTAGGTGTTAAACTTTTTAACATGCTCGTTTCATAAAACACTATATTTAAACGGAAAAATAATCACACAAAAGTCCAACGCTTCATACATAAACCGTCAGGTTACGTATTAACACCTGATTATTAATTAGTTATGACTAAAAAATAAGTTAAATTTGAGGTTTTTGCGCAAACTCCCGTTAAATCCTTATAAATATTTTATTCAATCTTTTCTAATCCCAATTTCTTAGCTTTTACTAGCATAAATTGATATGCCTCTTCATAATCATTCTTAATTTCACCTTCTAGTATAGCTTCTTTTATGGCGTCTTTAAGTTGACCAACTTCTCTACATGGTTTTAATCCAAAAATTTTCATAATGATTTCGCCGGTAACCGGTGGTTGAAAATTTCGGACACTATCTCGCTCTTCAACTTCTTTAATTTTTTGACGGACTAGTTTAAAATTATTAAGATACTGCTTACGTTTTTTAGGATTCTTTGTGGTAATATCTGCCTCGCAATGTGTCATTAAATCATCAATAATATCTCCGGCATCAAATATCAATCTACGTATAGCAGAATCGGTAACTTCTTCGGCTAATACCACAGGTCTGGAGCTTAATAGCACCAATTTCTGTACATATTTCATCTTTTCATTTAATGGCATTTTTAAACGCCTAAAAAGTTTATATACCATTTTGGAACCTACAAATTCGTGTCCGTGAAATGTCCAACCATTTTTTTTATCAAATTTCTTTGTAGGTACTTTCCCAATATCATGCAACAAAGCTGTCCAAAGCAACCATAAATTATCTGTTTTTTGAGCAATATTATCTACTACTTGTAAGGTGTGATAAAAATTATCTTTATGGGTTTGTCCTTTCTCTTCCTCTACTCCTTTTAAAGCTGTTAACTCAGGTAAAAATCGCTCTAACAGTTTTGTTTGTTCTAATAACCTAAACCCTATTGAAGGTGTGCCTGACATTAATATCTTATCTAACTCAACAACAATTCGCTCTTGTGTAATAATATCTATACGAGTAGTATTTTTTATAATAGCATCTAATGATCTTTGCTCAATTGTAAAATTTAATTGTGTAGCAAAACGTATAGCACGCATCATCCGTAAAGGATCATCTGAATAGGTAATAGTTGGATCTAAAGGTGTTCTAATAATGCCTGATTTTAAATCTTCAACACCGTTAAACGGATCTAGTAATTTTCCATAATCCGCTTCATTTAAACTCAATGCCATTGCATTTATGGTAAAATCACGTCTATTTTGATCATCTTGTAATGTACCCTGTTCTACTTTAGGGTTTCTACTATTTTCTTTATAAGATTCTTTACGCGCTCCTACAAACTCAATTTCTAAATCTTTAAACCTAAGCATCGCTGTACCATAGGTTTTAAAAATTTGCACTTTGGGGCTTGTTGGCAATAATTTAGCTACTTTTTTTGCCAATTCAATGCCACTACCTACAGCAACTATATCAATATCTTTGGCACCACTATCTCTTTGTAATAAAAAGTCACGTACATAACCACCAATGACATAACTTTCCAATCCTAACTGTTTGGAAGCTTTAGAGATATATTCAAATACTTCAGATGATAATGCTTGTTCGTAAGTCGACAATTTCTTTAATTATTATTAATTATTATAAAAAACACTTCAAAAGTCCCCTCCCTTCCGATAGTCCCGATAGCTATCGAGATCAGGATGGGATTACGCTCTAATAACTTCTACTTCTCCTTTTCCATTAATTTTAATAATAGTTGAAGGGGTATTTGATGTTTTATCTTGGTACAAATTTACCACATAATCAACTGCATCCAAAATAGATGATTCTATTTCTTTAAAAGATTTTGGAGTGGGTTTACCACTAATATTTGCCGATGTAGATACCATTGGTTTCCCAAATTGCTGAATTAATTTTTGACAAAATTCATCCTGAACTATTCTGATGGCTACTGTATTGCCACTGGCAATAACATTTTTTGCTAATTCTTTTGGGTTATTATAAATAACTGTAGTTGGTTTATGAAACTTTTTTAAAATTTCATTTATAGTATCAGGAATCTCATCAACATATTGTTTCAACATTTCTAATGAATCAACTAAAATTATCAGGCTTTTACTTTCATTGCGTTGTTTAATATTAAAAACCTTCTTTACAGCTTCTTCATTAGTAGCATCACAACCAATACCCCAAACAGTATCTGTTGGATAAAGGATTATTCCTTCTTGTTTTAAAATACTCACTGTATTTTCAAGCTCTTCTGTCATAAAACATATTATAGCAAACTACCTTTTTTTATTAATAAAATTTGATAAGCATCAATCAATATTTCCCAGTTATTTTTGACCATATATTCCACAACTAATTTACCTTTTCCTCCACCAGGTAATTTACAATCATCAATAAGTACTATGGTGTTTTTGTGAAGTTTGTTTTCAATCACTATAAATTCTTGTAAATGGTGTTCTTGGCTTTTTGTTTGAATCTCTTTATCTATTCTACAATAATCATAACTGTGTATTATACTGATATAGGTTGACCTTTTTTTTGGTGTAATTTATACCGTTCAAAAGGTTTTTTCAGCCGTTTTGAAGGCAAAAAATAATTTGAACTTGGTTTTGTTCTAAATTGTTAGTTCAGGTA
>JAKISU010000190.1 GCA_021648445.1 Flavobacteriaceae bacterium | reverse complement strand
CTTAATTTCTCAAGTCGGTAATGCTCTGAAAATAAAGATATTGATCCAGATGTTTTGTATTTATTCATAATGACAATATGCAATTAATTATTTGATATTCAAAGAATTAATTCAAGAGGTTGCCTTAATTCTTGGAATTCTGTTATTCTAATCATGGAATTATATTTATTAAATCCTATTATTCCATTTATTATTCAAAATATTTATTTCGAAAACCCAGCACTTCTGTTGCTTTCTTTTTTATATCGATATCACTATTTAGCAACAATTCGTTTACATAAACTGATACTTCTTTATAATTAATAAGTGAGAGAGCAGCTACTGCTTCAAGTTTTACTTGTTTGGAAGCATAATTATCTTCAATCAATGATTTTATATACGGAAAAATGGTAAGCGACCCTGTATTTCCTAATACCAACAAATTCTGAATGGTATCTTTTTTAAATTTCATTTTTCCCATAAGAAAATGGGTTAGCTCCTTAGATTTTAAACTATCAGATAACCTAAATTTATTTGCCATTCC
Source organism: Flavobacteriaceae bacterium (assembly GCA_021648445.1). Classification (GTDB taxonomy): domain Bacteria; phylum Bacteroidota; class Bacteroidia; order Flavobacteriales; family Flavobacteriaceae; genus Aureibaculum. The sequence goes on along the minus strand of JAKISU010000190.1, from coordinate 3,150 downwards.
TCCTAATGTTAATTGTGCTGTTGATCTTATAAAATAATCTTGAGGTTCATCCGCATTAAATGCTAATGATTTTATAATATCTACGGCTTTAAATGTAGGGAAATTAGTTGTTGCTAATACCGGCATTAAATCTGCCAGTATTTTTTTATCATTTTTATTATTGGCAATAATGGTTGCTAATGCATCTGTTGCATTTACTGTCTCAGTAATTGACAATGCACTACTTAAAATTTTAAATATAAACGTATCATAAGGTTCTTTATTAAGAATAGAAACAGCTTTACTACAATTTTCTGGATATAAATAAAAAATTGCTCTAAATTTTAAAAGCAATGAACTTTCTTCTTCTTTTGTTAAATTATTAGCTGTTGATAATTGTTGAATTAATTGTTGCCAAGTGTCAGTACCTAGTGTTCCTGCATAAGACATTTTGGTAATCCTCTCATCTGATGCTGCCTCGCTCAATGTAGTTTCATTACCATATCTGACAGATTTTTCCATGTTCAAAAGACTATCTTTAATCTTGTTTTTTATAACAGTTTCTGACGTTAAAAAAACTGAAACTTTAGCTCCTAATACGCTCAATGTATCTTTATTATATAATACTATCTGCGCTTCTGAATTATTGATTGTTCTAATTGTTCCAATATCATCTGTTACAATAGTCGTTTTACTATCTGTCTTTACTTTCTGATTTTCCCTTTTTGATTTATACTTAATATATGCTAGTATTTCTTTATTATATCTTTTACCTAAATTATTAGATTCAGTTATCTGATATTTCGCATTATAAGTTCCTGTGGTATTTTCTTCTGTAGTTTGCCAAGATTCCGCCTTTTCTGTTGGTAGTACAAATTGCATTCGGCTAATTATATCTTTTACAATTCCGGAAGTTATTTCAGATATATTAGAATCAATTTTAATGACTCCTACTTTACCAAAAGCATCCATTTGAACAAATATAGGCTTGGTCAATTCATTAATAATCATATTTGAATCAATAGTATTCCTTCCGCTTTTTATAACAAGAGAAGGGTTCAATAATTGATAACAAACTAACATTCCTTCTGTACTTTGTTTGAGTATTATCTTTTCTATATCGCTCTTTATAGCAACTTCTACTAATTGTAACGAGTTACTATTAAAGAATGATCTTTTTGTATTAATCGTATCCGAACTGTACAATTTTTTAATATCGCTATACCCAAAATTTTCTGCATTATAAGCATAATTGAATTGTTTTGACATAGTGCTAGTTTTACTTCCTTTACATCCGTAAAAAAACAGATGTAAAAGAAGTATACTAGCAATAAAAATAGTTGACATTATTTTATTCATAACTTATTTATTGTAACTACTCAATCAACGTCCATACCTAACAGGCGCTTCATACTTTGCTATATTAGCTAATGGAATAATTAATTGCTTTTCAGCAATGATACCTTTAAACGAAAATCCTTTCCAATTAAAAAATTCATGCTTAACAGGTCGGTAACACCCTAAACCAAAAGGTGAAGGGTCACAAACTTCTAAATATGCGTATAGCGAACCACTTAGTATTTCAAGTTTTGCATCGATAAAATAATTCATTCCAAATACAATCTGTTCAGAATTCTGACTCCATATCCCTGTATAAGCCTGTAAATCAACTTGACCTTTAATAAAGGTTAGTTCACCTCCAACTCCTCCTCCTATAAGGTTTAAAAACTCAACACCTGCCTCTGCGTATCCTGTCAAGTTAACTAAGGGGCTTCCATAGGCACTCGCAAACGTTCTAAGTATTCTTCCTCCGTATTGAAATCCTATTTCTCCTTTAATACCAATTACTCCTTTAAAATCTATTCCCGCTATAATTGGCACTTCAATTGGAAAAGATTTATCAAATCTTTTAGCTTTGATATTTGATGTTTGAGCAGATTGAGGGTATTCTTTATTTAAATTAAAAAGGGTTGTTCCTAAAGTTTTAACCCTAACTTTTGCAGTCATCTTTTTGGTTACATCTGATGGCGCATAGAATTCACTAAATGCATCAATTAATTCCATTTGGTTTCCAAAAAGAGAACCCCAAGCCTTTCCATTGGCAGACACTTTAAATTCAGACTTGTTTTTTTCTGGATTCTCAGGGTCAAATGGATAAATTTTTGCGTAACGACGAATTGAACCTTCTATACCAGCTTGAAATGTACTAGGATCACCAAAATTCCAACTTTTAGAAATTGTCTTATCGAATTTATAAATCTCTACTAGATTTCCGTATGGTCGTCGTGTAACATTTGTTCTAAGTCTTGTTTTTCTTTTTTTTGTCATAACCAACCCTTTTGAGTTTGAAAACACATAATTATTTATCTCATTCTTTTCTCTGTCACTATACAAACTATATGGTTTTAATGTAATAAACTGTACATTCTTTTTAAAAGGTTTTAAAGAAGCAATCTTTACTCTTTTTTGTAAGCTCATGAATTTTTTAAGCGAATTTCCTTTTTTTAGTGGACTTATTGCTTTTGGTGCTGTTGTCACTCTTCCGTCTAAATACCGACTCTTCGTAATTGTTTTTGAAACTAGTTGTTCATGGGTCTTTCTTAACGTATACCCTTTAGCATTGAGTTTCTTCTCGACTTCATTTGCTCTATTTACAAATTGCTGAGCAGTAATTATTTTACCATTTTTCAAAGTCACCTTTTTACTTGGCGAAATGGCTTTTCCATTTTTATCTTCAAGCTTAAAAGGTGCAAATGTAATTTTGGGTTTTGATACTGCTTTCCATTTAGAATTAGCTGTAGTTATTTTAACAGGTGCCATTTGAGACCTTTCTATTGCATTTTTTTGGGCTACTCTTTTTAATCGTGCAAAAGGGTCGGTTGTTTGTCAGGGCAAACGCACACTTATAAATTTAAAACTTTAAGCAAATAATTGTTGTCCCAAGCAGCTCTAAGTCTTTTCCCTTTGACTCCTTGTTTTTCTGTTTTTTCATTTTTAAGTTTATTGAGTGCTATTTTGTTTAGTATAGAAAAGTTTTGAGCAGTATTTCCTGTTCTTTTTCTGGATGCATCTTCACAAAAAGCCACATCAAGAATCCAATGGAGTTTATTCTCTATAGCCCAGTGTGAACGTATTGCTTTTTGAAAACCATCTGGTGTTTCTTCTAAGTTA
>JAKISU010000189.1 GCA_021648445.1 Flavobacteriaceae bacterium | reverse complement strand
GTACAAAGTCGCTTGGATCACAGGGGAAGTGATGCTCAAAATGTGCCATCCCACAAAAATATTGCATGTATGGGTTCATCTCCCATGCCTCTGTTAAACGTTCATCTGATAAATTGTAAATCCGTTTTAATAGCAAACTCCCCACCATTAATCGTATGGGCATGGCTGGCTGACCAGTGTTTGAATAATATTGTGAAAAATCTTTCTCAAAATAACTCCAATCTATTTTGTTACTCAATAATACAAGCTCATGACTTATATCTATGAAATCTTTAAGTAAAGGTTGAAAGAAATCTCTTTGATTTTGATTTGATGTTTTTCCTATCATCTATTGCAAGGTTTTGACTACAAAATACATATTTCCTTGCAATTTAAAACATCTAAATCAGTGTTTTTTTAGATTTAATTCATTGAAAAATAAATGATTAAATGGTTGTTAAGGTTCGACTAGTTAGAATCGAACTCCTTCCCTCCCGATAGCTATCTGGGATCAAGGGAAGGTGGTCACGCTTTAGCGTGAGCGGAAGGGTTAAAATGCTGATAGCAATTATCTAGGATGACTTTTATAGGTTTCTATTTGCTTCGGAGTATTGCTTTTAGTCACTAAATACACTCCTAAAAAAATTAATAGTGTCGCTAATATTTGTACTATATTTAAGGAATCACTTTTAGTAAATAATGCATACATTGAAGCTAAAACCGGTTGTAGGTATATAAAAATACTAAGTGTTGTAGGTTTTAGCTTTGTTAACGCAAAAATATTAAAGAGATAGGCGAAAAATGTAGTGAAAACAACTATAAACCCGGCTTTAAAGTAAATATTACTTGACATTTCTTGCCATTGAACTTCTTGAAGTTCTGAAAAACCAAAAGGAAGCACCATAAACAAGCCAAATAAGTACATCCATTTTACAAAAGTAAGTGGATGGTATTTATCGGTTAGTCGTTTTACAATAATTAAATAAAAACTATAAGAGGTTGCATTAATAAATACTAAAAAATTTCCTAAAAGAACATCTTTACTTGAACCAAATTCTTGTCCGTAAACAATTAAAACAAAAGCTCCTGCCAGTCCTACAAAAATTCCTAATATTTTTAAGAATGTTATTTTTTCCTTTAAAATAATTGTAGAGAGAACCAATACCAATATTGGTGTGGTAAGCATCATTACTGATGCATTTATAGGTGTTGTTAAGCTTAATCCTTTAAAAAAAGTGAGCATATTTAATGCTGTTCCAAAAATTGCAGCTAAAAATATTCTAAAAAAGTCTTGTCGCTCAATCTGTTCTTTGGCAACAAATATACCGGCTATCCAAAAAAGGATCGTTGCACCCAAAACTCTTAAAACAATAAATGCATAAGGTTTGATGTATGCCGGCATTACATCTTTTGCTACCGTAAAGCTTATCCCGTAGATCAGTGCAGCTAAGAAAGCAAGGATTAATGCAATGTTTCTGGAGTTCATTTTTTAAAAAATAAAAAACGTCTTAACGAGAAAGTATAGCAACATGATTATCTATTATTTAAACAGATTGCCACGTAATTGCTATCGCAATTTCTCGCAAAGACGAATTGTTTATCAATTATTAAGATCCTGAAAGAGAAGTTTCTGGACAGGATGACAAATTACTTTGCTTCGTCGTAACGTCTTTCTACTTCGTTCCAGTTAATTACATTAAAAAATGCATTGATATAGTCTGGTCTTCGGTTTTGATAATTTAAATAGTATGCATGTTCCCAAACATCTAAGCCTAAAATAGGTGCGCCACCACAGCCTACACCTGGCATTAAAGTATTATCTTGATTAGGAGTAGAACATATTTCTACTTTGCCTCCTTTATGAACACATAACCATGCCCATCCAGAACCGAAACGCGTGCCTGCAGCTTTAGAAAATGCGTCTTTAAATGCGTCAAACGAACCATAAGCATCATTAATAGCGTCTGCTAAAGCACCTGATAATCTTCCTTTACCTTCCGGATTCATTACTGTCCAAAAAAGACTGTGATTGTAAAATCCGCCACCATTATTTCTAACAGCTGTATTATTCACATCTAAATTGGTTAGAATATCTTCAATAGACTTTCCGTCAAGGTCAGTTCCTGCAATAGCATTGTTAAGATTGTTTGTATATCCGTTATGATGTTTCGTATGGTGTATTTCCATTGTTCTAGCATCTATATGTGGTTCTAAGGCATCATAAGCGTAGCCTAATTTTGGTAGTTCAAAAGCCATAATTTTATGTTTTTATGTTAAATTTATATTTTTTCCTCCCGATAACTATCGAGATTCACGGGAATGACAATTTATTGTTATCCCAATGTATCCCTTGAGAAGTGTTTTTTCAAACCCAAAGGTAATAACTTTGTAATCAAAAGCCTCATAAAAAAGTATAGAAAAAAATTATCAACACATAGAGTTCAATTATTCTAACAGTTTAGTAACTCTTAATTTCTCTAGTGCTTCTGATGCCATACTAAAACTTACCTGTCTATCATCAAAATAGTTCATTAATTCAACTTTCTCTTGTTGCGTTGCACCTAATTGATTTAAAATATTCTGTAAATGCATTTTCATATGCCCATGTTGAATTCCTGTAGTTGTCAATGCTTTTAAGGCAGCGAAATTCTGTGCCAACCCGGCAACGGCAACAACTTGCATCAATTCTTTGGCAGATGGTTTCTGTAAGACCTCTAATGATAATTTTGCTAATGGATGTAGTTTTGTCAATCCACCAACGGTACCTAAAGCTAAGGGTATTTCTATCCAAAATTTAAAGATTCCGGCATTAATAGAATAATGGCTTAGGCTTCTATATTGACCATCTTTAGCTGCATAAGCGTGTACTCCGGCTCCAACTGCTCTAAAATCGTTCCCGGTAGCAATTACTACAGCGTCAATACCATTCATTATTCCCTTGTTATGGGTAACTGCTCTATATGGTTCTACTTGTGCAATTTGAACTGCCTGATAGAATTTTTTTGCAAACATCTCAGCGTTTTCTCCAAGTTCATCAATCCTACAACTTACCTCAGCTCTAACCAAACATTCAGGAATATAATTAGACAAAATACTCATTATAATTTCTATATCATCCTTGCGAAAAGCTTTTGCAATGCCTTCCAAGCAGGAATTGATAAAATTAGCACCCATACTATCTTTAGTTTCGAACGAAACATATAGCTGATAATAGTTTGGTAGTTTATCTGTTTTATCCTTTAATTCAATATCTAAAATTCCGCCACCACGTTTACGCATATTTTTAGTAATGCTTTCTGTAGCTTCAAATAGTGTTGATTTTATTGAATTAAAATAATTATGTAGCTCTTTAAAATCACCATTATACATAAAGTGTACCTGTCCCGTTTTGATAGTAGAAATTACCTTTGTTTTAAATCCGCCTCGTGTACTCCAAAATTTAGCCGTTAAAGAAGCTGCAGCAACTACAGAGCTTTCTTCGATAGCCATTGGTATTACATACGGTTTCCCATTAATTATAAAATTCGGAGCGATAGCGTAAGGTAGATAAAAATTAGAAATGGTGTTTTCTATAAACTCATCGTGAAGTTGTTGCAACTGCTTATCATCATTCCAATAGCTTTTTAATGTTGTTATTGCAGATTTACTATCGGATAGATAGGTCTTTACCAGCCATTTAATTTTTTCTTCTTTGGTCAGTTTTGAAAATCCAACTACGGTTTTGGTCATTTGTTTTACT
>JAKISU010000188.1 GCA_021648445.1 Flavobacteriaceae bacterium | reverse complement strand
CACGCCTGGGGTCATCTATCCGTTCCAATATGGAACGTAAGTTTATCACTGTTTTCAAAATATATAAAATATTGATTATCAATATAATATACGAAAAATAAATATGAAAAACAACAAATCAAAGTTCTGAATTACAACAATTTATAAGGATAAATTCGAGAAAATCAAAATAGTTTTAGATGCGTTTGCCCTGACGACACTTGTTAAAAAATTGCATATCACTAAAAATCAGATTACCTTAGAGGCAATTCTAACTCAAAATAAAATGAACAAATTAACCCTCCTTGTATTTTTTATTGCTTCCGCTTTAAGCGCTCAACAACTAGATATTGAAAAACTAAAAGGCATGAAACCTCGTGCTATTGGTCCTGCCGGAATGAGCGGTAGAATCACTGCCATTGATGTCGTTACTAATCAACCTGATATTATTTATGTTGGAGCAGCGTCTGGCGGTGTATGGAAATCTGAAAGTGGTGGTATTGATTGGAAACCTATTTTCGATAAAGAAACAATGGCTTCCATTGGTGCACTTGCTATTCAACAAAGTAATCCTGATGTTATTTGGGTCGGTACGGGTGAAGGAAACCCAAGAAATAGTTTAAATGGCGGTTATGGTATTTATAAAAGTTTAGATGCCGGTAATACATGGAAATTAATGGGATTGGAAAAAACACGCAATATCCACAGAATTATTATTGACAAAGACAATCCGAATACTGTATTTATCGCCGCTATTGGTTCTCCTTGGGGTGAACATCCTGAGCGTGGTGTATTTAAAACTACAGATGGTGGAAAAACCTGGAAGAATATTCTATTTGTAAATAATAAAACCGGTGCAGCCGATCTGGTTGTTGACCCTTCAAATCCTAACAAACTGATTGCAGCCATGTGGGAACATCGTCGTAAGCCTTGGATCTTCAATTCCGGTGGAAAAGGATCGGGATTACATATTACCTATGATGGTGGTGAAAATTGGAAAAAATTATCTGATAAGGATGGTTTACCCAAAGGCAATTTAGGAAGAATTGGTATTGCCATCGCACCAAGCAATCCTAAAATTGTGTATGCTTTGATCGAAGCTAAAAAAAATGCACTTTATAAATCAGAAGATGGCGGTGTAAAATGGGAAAAAATAAATGATAAAAAAGGTATCGGCAATCGGCCTTTTTATTATTCAGATATTTTTGTAGATACCAAAAATGAAAACAGACTCTATAGTGTTTTTACCTATGTGAATGTAAGTGATGATGGCGGAAAATCATTCAAACAATTGATGCCTGCTTATAATACCAATGTTGGTGTGCACCCAGATCATCATGCATGGTGGATACATCCTGAAAATCCTAGTTTTATGATTGACGGAAATGATGGCGGATTAAATATCACCAAAGACAAGGGTAAAACTTGGCGTTTTGTAGAGAATTTACCTATAGGACAATTCTATCACATTAATCATGATATGGAATATCCATATAACCTTTATGGAGGTATGCAAGATAACGGTTCATGGGTTGGTCCTGCTTATGCTTTGAAAGCACAAGGTATTAGAAACTCTTATTGGCAAGAAATTATGTTTGGTGACGGTTTTGATGTGATTCCTGACCCTAAAAATTCGCGTTACGGTTATGGTATGTCTCAACAAGGTTTTGTTGGTAGATATGACCGTCAGACCGGAAATGCAAAATTGATTCGTCCTACACATCCCGATCCTAAAGTGAAATTACGCTTTAACTGGAATGCTGCCATTGCGATAGATCCGTTTGATAGTGAAACTTTATATTTTGGAAGTCAGTTTGTACATAAAACTTCCAATAAAGGGCATGAATGGAATATTATTTCGCCCGATCTAACAACCAACGATCCTGAAAAGCAAAAACAACATGAAAGTGGCGGTATTACGATGGATGCTACTGGTGCAGAAAACCATTGTACTATTTTAACGATTACCCCAACTAACTTAGAAAAAGGATTACTTTGGATAGGTACTGATGACGGACAAATTCAGCTATCAAGAAATGGTGGAGAGACATGGAGTAATATTACGCCTAAAATTAAAAGCTTCCCTAAAGGAAGTTGGATAGCACAAATCAAAGCTTCTCTTTTCAATGCCGGTGAAGCCTATGCAGTTATCAATAACTATAGGAATTTCGACTTTAAATCCTACCTATTCAGAACTAGAGATTATGGAAAAACATGGGAAAGTTTATTGGATAAAAAAAGTGAAATCTTTGGTTATTCATTAGCATTGGTACAAGACCCTGTTCAGAAAAAATTACTTTTTTTAGGTACCGAAACAGGTTTATATATAAGTATAGATGAAGCTAAAACTTGGACTAAATGGACAAATGAATACCCTACGGTACCAACTATGGATCTACTCATTCATCCTCGTGAACATGATTTAAATATTGCTACTTTTGGAAGGTCTATGTATGTGTTGGATGATATCAGACCTTTGCGTGCATTGGCTACTGAAGGTGTTCAAGAATTAAATAAAACAGTAAAAGTTTTTGAAGTTCCTAAAGCATATATCAATCAGATTCAGCAAGCAAATGGCACTCGCTTTGGCGGAAATGCCATGTTTAACGGAGAAAACAGAAAGCGTGGTGCTATGATAAGTTTTAGTATTAACAAACCCGTGTCTGATAAAAAACTCGATAAGAAAAAGGATTCTATTACCTTAAAAATATATAATGCCGGCAATGAATTAATAAGAACCTTAAAACGTAAAGCACCAAAAGAAAATGGATTACATAGAACTTATTGGGGCTTAGGTGAAAAAGGTGTCCGAAGACCATCGAGAAAAGCTCCTAAAAAAAATGCTTCGGAACCTAGAGGTATTAATGTATTGCCCGGTAATTATAAAGTGGTGATACATTATAAAAAAGCAAAAGACTCAACTATGGTTACTGTTGCTTATGACCCAAGAGTTGATATAACTTTAAATGTGTTAAAAAGCAAATATGATCTATTAAAGCAACTAGAGAATAAGATGAGTTTAGCCGGAAAAGCTGTTGCGCAATTAAATGCGTCTAAAAAAATTGCTGAGCAGTATAAAAAACAACTAAAATCTAATGATAGCACTAAATATAAAAATGATATAAAAGAGAGTGTTACCATTGTAAAATCAATTAACAAGTTGATAGATGAAATGATTGGTAAAGAAGATAAACGACAAGGTATTACCAGAAACCCTGAACCTACACCCATGACATTTTTGTTTACAGCAAGACGTTATGTAGGTGCCCTACTACAAGCGCCCGGAAAAACAGAACAACAATTGGTAAAAAATGCCAGTGAGAAGGTCAATGTAGTTATGGATAAAATCAATACTTTTTACAACTCAGATTGGGTCACTTACAGAAAGAAAATTGAAGCATTGAATTTAACCTTGTTTAAGGAATATGAGGAGTTGAAAGAATAAAAAAACCACCTCGTCTGTTTATTGGCAGACACTCCTCCTTAAAAAGGAGGAGAATTTAAATTCTGACAAGTAAGTTGATTTTTAAAAAAATCTAACTAAATAGTTTCAATCAAAGATTCTTTCCTAGGCGCTTTCAAGACTTCTTCTGAATGACAGAATGGAGGGTTTAGCATAAGGTGGGTTCTAAAAATTGATTTTTTTTAGTTTTCTCAAAAAACAAGAGCCCTTTTTTATTTTTTTGAGAAAAATTACATTTCAAATGTAGAAAAAATTTGTTGGATTCAATAATAAGTAT
>JAKISU010000038.1 GCA_021648445.1 Flavobacteriaceae bacterium | reverse complement strand
ACGGGTTTATAGCAGATAAGATACAAAAACCTTTGCATTTACCCAAGAAATAATCAATAAAAAATAAGACTATCTAACTGAAATTCAATTATATAAAATGATTTTTTTAGAAAATCAGCAAGCCCTAATTAAGTCTGATCTTTTTTATAATTATAAGTGATTTTTTATACTTAGATATTTTATATTGGTTAGAAAGCAAAATTGAGGATAGACCCTTTGATGAAATTATTCAGGAGAAGTTTTTAAAGTTGAAACGGTAGTTTTTAGTAAACAGTCACCAGTTTATGAGAAAGTCATGCTATTTATTTTGCGCCCTTAACAATCAGAGATCTTAATCTTCTAACTTCCTTTATAAGAGCAGGTATATCTTGTTTTGCATTAGCAATAAAATCATAATCATCTACCCTAGCACCATCAATTTCAAAGCCTTCTCCTCTATTATCTTCTCCTCCAGTCATAATAAAATGACTTCCGCTATCATGATCGCGCCCTTCAATATATGCTTTCCATGGTCCGTGAGTAGAATATTTACATCTATTTTCAATTTCTTTTAATTTCTCTTCAGTTATCATTTTAAAATTATTTTCTTAAGAAGTCTCTTTATTGTCAGTAATTTTTACTGCCAACTGATCCCGATAGCTATCGGGACAGCCTACTTATTTAGAACAACTATCCCAAAGCACATTCTTAGGTGTATCAGCTAAAATGTGAACAATCTCCTTATTCACCGGATGTATAAACTCAATTTCTCTGGCATGCAAGCAAATACCACCATCAGGATTACTTCTGTTGGCGCCATATTTTAAATCGCCTTTGATAGGACTTTTAATAAAAGAAAGTTGTGCTCTTATTTGATGATGCCTCCCTGTTTCTAGATCAATTTTTAAAACAACATAATTATCTAGTTTTTTGATAATTGTATAATGCAATATTGCTTTTTTACTGTCTTTCGTTTCTCGGCTAAAAACAGTTGATTTATTATTTTTAGAATTCTTTTTCAGATAATGTGTTAGGATATCTTTTTCTCTACTAGGTTTGTTTTTAACTATTGCCCAATATGTTTTTTGTATTTGCTTGTCACGTAGCATTTTATTTAAACGCTCTAATGCTTTTGAAGTTTTGGCAAAAATGACAATACCGCTTGTGGGTCTGTCAAGCCTGTGTACAACGCCTAAAAAAACATTTCCTTTTTTGTGATATTTTTCAGCGATATATTGTTTGACAATTTCGCTTAAAGGAATGTCACCTGTTTTATCACCTTGCACAATATCTCCCACTCTTTTATTAACGATGATGATATGATTATCTTCAAATAAAATCTGTAAATTATCTTTGGTGGAGTTCATTCTGTTGTTCCGAGTTTCGAATTCTGAGTTTCAGGTTTAGTTTTGCCTTCTCAAACGACTTTTAATATTTAATTATTAGTTGGTTTTATTTTTGCCAACAACATTCTCTTCTCTATTTTCCAACATCCTATTTCTATTTCTCTCTTTTCTACATTTCTCTCTAACCTCTAACTACCTACTGAATACTCCCAACCTCCTTATTCACCTCTTCAATAAAAGTCAACAATTCATCTCTACCGTTTTTTGCTGTTGCAGAGGTAACAAAAGATTGTGGTATACTTTCCCAACCTGATTCTAATACTTTTTGCTGATAAACTTGTAAGTATTTATTGATTTTAGAACTATTCAGCTTGTCAGATTTTGTAAAAACGATACAAAATGGAATTCCATTCTCCCCTAAAAAGCGCATAAATTCTAAATCTATTTTTTGAGGTTCATGTCTGATATCAACCAATAAAAAAGTACAAACCAATTGTTTGCGGTTAAAAAAGTAATCTGTAATAAATTTCTGGAATGTTTTCCTCTTAGTTTTAGATATTTGAGCATAACCATAACCGGGCAGATCAACTAAAAACCAATTGTCATTTATTTTAAAATGATTGATGAGTTGTGTTTTTCCGGGCTTTCCGGATGTTTTTGCCAAACTCTTACGGTCTACCAACATGTTGATCAATGAAGATTTTCCTACATTAGATCTACCTATAAATGCATATTCAGGGATTGATTCTTTAGGGCATTTAGCAACATCAGTATTGCTTATGATAAATTCTGCCGATTTAATTTTCACTGGAATTTTTTTTATATTTTTATGAAACTTAAGATAAGATAACTAAACAACTAATTAATAAGTATATAAACTGTTATTCCCTTCCCTTTGGATTAACAAAATTAAAGCATTGCTTTAGTTGAAGTTACCTAGGAATGGGCTTACAACTTCTCCTGAATAAGCCATTTTTCAAGTAACACATTAAACTCTTCAGGATGTTCCATCATAGCTGCGTGCCCGCATTTATCTATCCAGTATAAGGTTGAGTTAGGAAGTAGTCTGTCAAATTCTTCAGCAACATCAGGTGGGGTAACTGAGTCATTTTTCCCCCAAATTAAACAAGCAGGCATTTTCATATTTGGTAAGTCGTCAGCCATATTATGTCTGATAGCACTTTTGGCAATAGATAATGTTCTTATCAATTTGCTTCTGTCATTTATAGTATCATAAACTTCATCAACAACTTCTTTGGTTGCTATTTTCGGGTCGTAAAAAACATCTTGCGCTTTTTTCTTGATATACTCATAATCTCCACGTTTAGGATAGCTTTCACCCATAGCGCTTTCATATAGACCGGAGCTTCCGGTCAATACAATTCCTGCAATACTTTCCGGGTAATGTTTTGTGTAATATAAAGCAATATGGCCACCTAAAGAGTTTCCTAAAAGGATATAATCTTTTAAGCCTTTGTATTCAGTAAACTCTTTAATGAATTTAGCTAAATTTTTTACATTGGTTTTTAGTAAAGGCATAGAATAAATAGGCAATTCAGGCATGATAACATTATAACCATTTTTAGAAAAATAATCAAATACACCATCAAAATTACTCAGATTTCCCATTAATCCGTGTAAGATTACGATAGACCTTCCTTCTCCAGCTTCTAAATAAGCAAACTTTCCGTCCTTTTTGTAATATTTACCCATTCACAAATAAATTTTTTGCCAAATGCAAAATTAATCAATTTGTGTGAATGTACTCTTTTTCTTTAAAATGATATAAAATTTCTAATCGAAATTAATCACCAAAAATATAATTACTTAAAAATCAACATAATAAATACTATTTGGAAAGTTATTAACAAAGTGGTAAAATATGGTAAAAAGTGGTAAAAATTCGTATTTTTGTCACAGTAATAAAGTAAAGTGGTAAACTTAATAGGAACATATGAATGTAAAGCTGACAGCAAAGGAAGGTTAATGATGCCATCTCAGCTTAAAAAACAACTGAATTCCGTGTTGGAAGAAGGTTTTGTTTTAAAACGTGCTGTGTTTCAACCTTGCTTAGAGTTATATCCGATGAGTGAATGGAATATGTTGATGCAAAAAGTGAATAAGCTAAACAGGTTTGTAAAAAAGAACAATGATTTTATCAGACGATTCACTGCCGGTGTTAAAATGGTTGAATTAGATGCTTCAGGTAGATTGTTGATACCAAAAGACCTGCATTCATTTGCAGGAATCTCTAAGGAAATAGTGTTGTCTTCTGCGGTGAATATTGTTGAGATCTGGGATAAAGACAACTATGAAAAAGCTATTGATGATGCAACGGTTGATTTTGCACAATTAGCTGAAGATGTTATGGGTAATGATAATGACATCATAGATGAGTTATCATAATCCGGTTTTGCTCTTTGAAAGTGTTGATGGTTTAGAAATTGTCCCTAACGGAATTTATGTAGATGTAACCTTTGGCGGTGGAGGGCATTCCAAAGAAATTTTAAAAAGGTTGGGTGCTGACGGAAAACTCTTTGCTTTTGACCAAGATGAAGATGCGTTGAAAAATACAATTGATGATGAGCGCTTTATATTGATTCATGAGAATTTCAGATATGTAAAACGTTTTTTAAAGTTCTATGGCATAAAAAAGGTAAATGGAATTTTAGCTGACTTAGGTGTTTCTTCTCATCAATTTGATGAAGCAAGTAGAGGTTTTTCTACACGTTTTGATGCTGAGTTGGATATGCGAATGAGTAAAAAAACAGAAATATCTGCATATCAGGTCATCAATAAATATCCTGAAGAAAAGCTGAGTAACCTATTGTTCTTGTATGGCGAATTAAGAAATGCAAGAGCATTGGCAAAACAAATAGTTGAGAGTCGTGTTGAGAAACCTGTTAAAACAAGTTTTGAGTTAAAACAAGTATTACAGCGCTTTTTGCCTAAAAGCAAGGAACATAAAATATTAGCTCAAATATTTCAGGCAGTTAGAATTGAGGTAAATCAAGAATTAGAAGCATTAAAAGATTTTTTGATGCAGACTGAAGAGTTGTTAGAGACAGGAGCTAAGCTAAGTGTTATATCCTACCACTCATTAGAAGACAGATTGGTAAAGCGCTATATCCGTAGCGGAATGTTTGAAGGAGAACCGGAAAAAGATTTTTATGGAAATATAACAGTTCCTTTTAAAAAAGGAAAATTGATAACACCATCACAAGAAGAAATAAAAATTAATAATAGAGCGCGAAGTGCGAAATTAAGAATAGCAACAAAACTATAAACTATAAGCAGATATATGGCTAAAGTAAAGGAAACCATTTACAATGTCTTAAAAGGAAAGTTTTTAGTAGATGAAGGCGCTTCAAAGAATTGGGGCATGCTCATATTCTTAACAAGTTTGGCTTTGATAATGATTGGCAGTTCGCATAGTATTGATAAAAAAGTTCAGAAAATAGCGATACTCAACAAAGATATGAGAGAGTTGAGAGATGCTTTTGTAGCAACACGATCAGATCTGATGAAACTCAAAATGGAATCATCCATTATTAAAAAATTAGAAGTTGAAGGCTTGTATTCAGCAGAAAATCCACCACAGAAAATTGTAGTTAAAGAGTAGCAAATTGGCAATAGAAAAAAAGAACATACTAAACAGATTGTATTTACTGGCAGGTTTTATGTTCTTGTTTGCGATAGGAATTACCTATAAATTGATAGATATTCAGTTTGTTAAAGGCGATTTTTATCGTAAAAAAGCTGAAGAAAGAACAGTCAAAAATTTTGAAATAAAAGCGAACAGAGGTAATGTTTATACTGCAGATGGTAGTTTGTTGGCAACTTCAGTTTCAAAATTTGATATTCGTATGGATGCAGTGACAGTATCAAATGAAAATTTTGAACAGCATATCAAAGGGTTGAGTAAAGCTTTATCTAAAATGTTAGGGAAATCTGCAGGTTTTTACGAAAACTATATCCGTAAAGCCAGAAAAAATAAAAACAGATATTTATTCATTACTCGAAATTTAAGTTACAATCAATATCTAAAAATAAAAACATTCCCCATTTTCAATTTAGGTGTGTATAAAGGCGGATTTATTGCTGAGCAACGTACAGTTAGAGAGCACCCTATAGGTAAAATCGCAGAACGTGCTGTTGGTTATGATGACTATAGAGGAAGGGTTGGTATTGAAGGAAATTTCCATAAATATTTACAAGGTAAAAATGGTAAACGCTTAAAGCAAAGAATTGCCAAAGGGCAATGGAAACCATTAAGTGATAATAATGAAGTTGAACCCGTTGATGGTAAAGATATTATTACAACAATAGATTTAAATGTGCAAGATATTGCACATCATGCTTTATTAGGGCAACTTGAAAAATATAAAGCTGACCATGGTACAGTAGTCGTAATGGAAGTTAAAACTGGTGAGATAAAAGCCATTGCAAATTTAGGTAGAAATAGAGAAGGAAAATATTATGAGCGCTTGAATTATGCGGTTGGCGAATCGCATGAGCCGGGCTCTACCTTCAAGTTAATGAGTATGATGGTGGCATTAGAAGATAAAGTAATAGATACTGCTACAATTATTGATACAGGAGAAGGAAAATATAAAGTATATGACAGAACGGTAAGGGATACGCATAGAGGTGGATATGGTAAAATTTCTGTTGCTAGAGTATTTGAAGTTTCATCAAATGTAGGTCTTGTAAAAATTATTGAGCAGCATTATGGTAATAATCCGCAAAAATTTATTGACGGATTACAACGTATGGAAGTTGGTAAAAAGCTTGATATTCCTATTAAAGGAGAAGGTGTGCCCAAATTACCGGATCCAAATGACAAAAAAAACTGGTATGGTACTTCCTTAGCATGGATGACACATGGTTATGGAGTATCAATTACACCATTACAAACTTTGACTTTTTATAATGCCGTTGCTAATAATGGTGAAATGGTAAAACCTAGGTTTATTAAAGAGATCAGAACTCAAGACAGAGTTATAAAAAAATTTGAAAAAGAGGTGATCAATCCTAAAATATGTTCGCAAGAAACGATTGATAAGGTAAAAGAAATGATGAAAAACGTGGTAAAAAGAGGTACAGCTACAAATATCTACAATAAAAATTATGAATTAGCTGGTAAAACAGGTACCTGTCAAACAGAGTATTGGACAGGTCAAACGAAATATATTTCATCGTTTGTTGGATATTTTCCTGCTAACAATCCACAATATTCTTGCATAGTTATTATCCATAAACCAAAAAAAGAAATCGGTTACTACGGAGCTGATGTTGCCGGTCCGGTTTTTAAAAAAATCGCACATAAAATTTATACTGCAACACCATTGATGGATGAAGTTAATGGTTTAAAAGAGAATCCTAAAAGTATTAATGCAAGTTTTGAAACTTATTATAAAGTTGCAAGAAAACAACCTAAAAAAATGCCTGACCTTAAAAATATGACTGGAATGGACGCTGTAGCACTCTTAGAAAATTTAGGAATGAAAGTGTTGTTTAAAGGCACGGGAAAGGTAAAAACACAATCCGTTAAGGCAGGAGAAAAATTAGATAAAAGTAAAATTATTGAACTAATACTTTCGTGAAGAAGCTAAAAGATATACTGTATAAAGTAGCGGTAGAATCTGTACATGGTAGTACAGATATTGCTGTAAATACTCTTGTGTTTGACTCGCGAAAAATTACTGATAATGATGTGTTTATAGCCATTAAAGGGGTTGTCACAGACGGACATCAATATATAGCTGACGTTATAGAAAAAGGAGCAATAGCAATAATTTGTGAAGAAGTACTTTCAACTATTGAGCAAGGTATTACATATATCATAGTAAAAGATACTAAGCAAGCATTAGCTATTATGGCTGATAATTTTTATGACAATCCTTCACAACAGTTGCAATTAATTGGTATTACCGGTACCAACGGAAAAACAACTATTGCGACCTTATTATATAACCAATTTAATAATGCAGGATATAAGGTTGGCTTACTGTCTACAGTAAAAGTTTTAGTAAATGATACAGAATTTTCTGCTACTCATACTACGCCGGACTCCATTACTATAAATCATTATTTACGCTTGATGGTTGACCGAGGTGTTACGCTTTGCTTTATGGAAGTAAGTTCACACGGTATCCATCAAAAAAGAACCGAAGGATTACATTTTACAGGTGGAGTATTCACAAATTTATCACATGATCATTTAGACTATCATAATTCTTTTGCGGAGTATAGAGATGTAAAAAAGACATTCTTCGATCAGTTGCCGAAATCAGCTTTTGCATTGGTAAATATTGATGATAAAAATGGGCTGATAATGCTTCAAAATACAGAGGCTAAGCAATTTACTTATGCCTTAAAAACAGTTGCAGATTATAAAGCTAAAATAATAGAAAATCAACTGAGCGGATTATTACTGAATATCAATAATAATGAAGTTTGGACAAAATTAATAGGAACATTCAATGCCTATAATATTTTGGCAATTTATGCTACTGCCGATTTGTTAGGAATAGAATCAATTGAGAATTTGAGATTATTGAGTGAGTTAGAAAGTGTAAGTGGTCGCTTTCAATATTTAATTTCAGATGGCGGTATTACAGCAATTGTAGATTATGCGCATACACCAGATGCTTTAAAAAATGTATTGGAAACTATCAATGCTATAAGAACTCATAACGAGCAGGTCATTACAGTGGTAGGTTGTGGTGGTGATAGAGATAAAACGAAGCGCCCGAAAATGGCACATATCGCATCACAGCTTTCTAACCAAGCCATTTTTACCTCTGATAATCCTAGAACTGAAGATCCTGAAACTATTATCGAAGAAATGGAAGCAGGTGTAGAGCCACAAAATTTTAAAAAATACTTATCAATAGTTGATAGAAGACAAGCCATTAAAACGGCAAGTAAACTGGCAGAAAAAGGAGATATTTTATTGATAGCCGGTAAAGGGCATGAAACGTATCAAGAAATTAATGGTGTTAGAACCGATTTTGATGATTATAAAATTATCAAAGAAACATTAAAAGAATTACAAAAATAAAACGATAAGATGTTATACTACTTATTTGAATATCTAGAAAAACACTATCAGCTAGCAGGGGCTGGTCTGTTTCAGTACATATCATTCAGGTCTGCTTTAGCTTTTGTCATTTCTTTATTGATCTCTACCGTTTTTGGTAGAAGAATTATAGACAAATTAAGACGCCTTCAAGTAGGAGAAACCGTTAGAGATCTAGGCTTGGAAGGTCAGGTTCAAAAAGCAGGAACACCAACCATGGGTGGGCTCATTATTATTTTAGCAACCCTATTACCTGTGCTGTTATTAGCCAAGCTAGACAATGTATATATCGTCATTTTATTGGTTACCACTGTGTGGATGGGATTAATTGGTTTTATGGATGATTATATTAAAGTATTCAGAAAAAATAAAGACGGTCTAAAAGGAAGATTCAAAGTTTTAGGACAAGTCAGTTTGGGCATTTTTGTAGGATTGATGCTGTATTTTTCGCCTGAAGTAACTGTCAAAGAACAGTTAAAAAACCCACAAGTTACACAAATACAAAATCAGTTAACTACTACTACAGGTTTGTTTGGTGAAGAGCATAAATCATTAAAAACAACAGTACCGTTTTTTAAG
Organism: Flavobacteriaceae bacterium; assembly: GCA_021648445.1. Taxonomy (GTDB): domain Bacteria; phylum Bacteroidota; class Bacteroidia; order Flavobacteriales; family Flavobacteriaceae; genus Aureibaculum. The sequence goes on along the minus strand of JAKISU010000038.1, from coordinate 14,217 downwards.
GATAATGAATTTGATTATACAGCTTTAGTAAGTTGGATGGGCGATGGTTCTGAAAAATATGCTTGGATAGGTTTTGTGCTGGTGGTCGTTTTTATTATCACAGCAGTTTCTAACGGTGCCAATTTAACGGATGGCATTGATGGTTTGGCAGCAGGATCATCAGCAATCATAGTTTTAGCCTTAGGCGTATTCGCATGGGTTTCCGGTAATATCATTTTTGCTAATTATTTGAATGTAATGTACATCCCTAATTCAGGAGAGATGACCATTTTTATAAGCGCTTTTGTAGGCGGTTTGGTTGGGTTCTTATGGTATAATACCTATCCGGCACAAGTTTTTATGGGTGATACCGGTAGTTTGACCATTGGTGGAATCATAGCCGTATTGGCAATAGCCGTCCGTAAAGAATTATTGATTCCCATTTTAGCAGGAATTTTCATGGCAGAAGTATTATCAGTCACAATACAAGTAGGTTATTTTAAATATACCAAAAAGAAATATGGAGAAGGCAGGCGCATTTTTTTAATGTCGCCTTTACACCATCATTATCAGAAAAAAGGATATCAAGAAAGTAAAATTGTTGTCCGGTTTTGGATTGTTGGAATCATGTTGGCAGTGTTGTCAATTTTAACGCTAAAAGTGAGATAATGATTTATGAGTTTAGATTTTAGAATTACGATATAATGAAAGAAGCATTTAAAAATAGAACTAAAAAATTTGCTGTAGATATATGGAGGCTTTGCGAAAAGTTACCTAAAAGTAGGGAATACAATGCTTATTGCAATCAGTTGATAAGGTCTTCAAGTTCAGTAGGTGCAAATTATAGAGCTGCTTGTAGGGGAAAATCAATGGCTGATTTTATAAATAAGTTAAAAATAGTGGAAGAAGAAGCTGATGAGAGTATGTATTTTTTAGAATTATTGATGGAAATTAATGATAAACTTTATAAAGAAATGAAAGCTCTTCATTCTGAAGTAAATGGAATATTATCAATAATTGTTGCTTCTATTAAGACATCTAAAAATCGTCAATCGCAAATCAAAAATCGCAAATAGTGATTTACAAATTTGGATTTACGAAATACGAAATAAGACGTCTTTGTGAGCAGAACAGAATAGAGCGTGGCAATCTGTTTAAGTTCTGTTGGATATATGTTTAATTAAGAAAATCACAAATCAAAAATAGTGATTTACGAATTAGGATTTTAGAATTATGATAAAATGAATGATAAATCGTCAATCAAAAATCGTCAATCAAAAATCAAGAGACTGGTGGCGTTAGGAGGTGGAGAGAGCGGAGTAGGAACAGCAATCCTTGCAAAAAAAAAAGATTTCAAGGTTTTTGTTTCAGATAGTGGAACAATAATAAAAAAATATAGAGAAGTTCTTTTACATAATGACATTCTTTTTGAAGAAGAAAAACATACAGAAAGTAACATTTTTGATGCTGATGTGGTCATGAAAAGTCCAGGAATTTCTGATAAAGTAAAACTGGTTCAAGACTTACTTAAAAAAGGTATCTCGGTAATTTCTGAAATAGAATTTGCAGCACAATTTACCGATGCAACTATAGTAGGGGTTACAGGTAGTAATGGTAAAACAACAACAGCATTATTAACGCATCATATTTTAAAAAATGCTGAGTTAAGTGTCGGAGTAGCGGGTAATGTGGGTGATAGTTTTGCATGGCAAGTAGCTGAAAATGATTATAAAAACTATGTGTTAGAGCTGAGTAGCTTTCAGTTAGATGGAATCGTAGATTTTGCTCCATATATAGCAATAATAACAAATATTTCGCCAGACCATTTAGACAGATATGAATATAAATATGAGAATTATATCAATTCGAAATTTAGAATAACAATGAACCAAACAGCATCAGATTATTTGATTTATGATGCAGATGATGAAGCAATAATAAACTGGTTAAAAAATAATAATACGAATGCAACACTGTTGCCTTTTTCACTAAAAAGAACATTAGATAAAGGAGCATCTATAAAAGATAATAACATAATAATAACGACTGATTCAAACAACACATTCACAATGAGTATAACAACATTAGCATTACAAGGAAATCACAACATTAAAAACGCGATGGCATCAGCATTAGTAGCGAAATTATTAGGTATAAGAGATGAAACACTTAGAGAAAGTCTCGAAGACTTTGAAAGTGTTGAACACCGTTTAGAACCCGTATTCAAAATTAACGGAGTTCAATATATAAACGACTCAAAAGCAACCAATGTAAATGCAACTTTCTATGCCTTAGAAAGTATGAACAATCCAACAGTATGGATTGTTGGCGGTACAGATAAAGGTAATGACTATACCGATTTGTTACCATTAGTAAGAGAAAAAGTAAAAGCTATTATTTGTTTGGGTTTAGACAATACTAAGATCATCGAAACTTTTGGAAATGTAGTAGACTTTATCTGTGAAACTGCTGGCGCAGAAGAAGCGGTAAAAGTAGCTTATAAAGTTTCTGAAAAAGGCGATACTGTATTATTATCTCCTGCTTGTGCAAGTTTTGACCTGTTTGAAAATTATGAAGATAGAGGAAGACAATTTAAAGAGGCAGTTAGATTACTGTAAGTTCAGAGTTGTAGAGAAAGTTGTCATTACAATAATTAAGTTTTTTTAAATAATGAATAAAATCAAAGATCGAATTAATCGTAATTCGTAAATCCAAAATCATAAATGAAAGTGTTGCAAAACATAAAAGGAGATAAGACCATTTGGGCAATTATTGCTGTGTTGGCAATATTTTCTTTTCTCCCTGTGTATAGTGCAAGTATCAACTTGGTGGGTGTTGTTGGTAAAGGCACCACATTAGGGTACTTGCTCAAACATGCCATATTGTTATTACTTGGTTTTGTAATTATTTATGCAACTCATAAAATACCTTATAGATATTTTAGTGGTCTTTCTGTCTTATTGATTCCGGTAGTTTTAGTGTTATTAGGATATACCTTATTTCAAGGAAATACTATAAGTGGGGTGAATGCTAGTAGATGGATAAATATTCCCTTTGTAGGGATAGGATTTCAAACATCAACATTAGCAAGTGTAGTTGTGATGATGTATGTAGCAAGATATTTAGCTAAAAATAAAAAAAAGAAAATATTATTTAAAGAAAGTATTTTACAATTATGGATTCCTGTTGGGATAGTGCTAGCATTAATTTTACCGGCTAACTTTTCAACGACAGCTATCATTTTTTCTATGGTATTAATAATAGCTTTTTTAGGAGGCTATCCTTTAAAATATATTGGTGCAATATTGTTAACAGGAATATTAATTTTCACTTTGTTTATTTTAACAGCAAAAGCTTTCCCTGACACATTTAAAAATAGTAGAATAAATACTTGGGCAAGTAGAATCGAAAATTTTTCAAGTGCAAATGAAGAAGAGAATTACCAAGCAGAAAAGGCAAAATTAGCTATAGCTTCCGGCGAAATACGAGGAAAAGGACCAGGTAAAAGTGTTCAGAAAAATTTTTTACCACAATCATCATCAGACTTTATTTATGCCATTATAGTTGAAGAATTTGGTTTGATAGGTGCTATTGTATTAATCATATTATATCTAGGATTACTTTTTAGAATAGTAATAGTCGCTACCAAAACAGAAACCATTTTTGGCACTTTATTAGTGTTAGGTGTAGGTATTCCCATCATATTTCAAGCATTGATAAATATGGCGGTAGCTGTAGGATTGTTTCCGGTAACGGGACAGCCATTACCATTAATAAGTACAGGAGGTACTGCTATATGGATGACTTGTTTTGCTGTTGGTATTATGTTAAGTGTTAGTGCTGATAGGGAGGCGACTGTAAATAAGAAAAAGAAAGATGAGAACCCATTGGATATTTTACATGAAGCGATAGGGTAATATTGAGAGGTGAGTATTGAGAAAAAAAGACCGAAGACGGGTGACGGAAGTTGGATGCTAGATACATGAAAATAGAGTCCTCCTTCGCTGAAGCTTCGGAGGATAACATAGAAGAAAAGAGATTAAAAAGAAACTAAAATTAAAACGAATGTTGTCATTCAGACCCGCCAAAGGCGAGGGAAGAATCTCATCATATTAAAATAATAAACAATTAAACATAAATTAAACATATTGATTAGCGGTGGTGGTACAGGAGGTCACATTTATCCTGCAATAGCCATAGCGAACGAATTAAAAAAACGGAATTCAGATACGAACTTTTTATTTGTAGGAGCAAAAGATAGAATGGAGATGGAAAAAGTACCTCAAGCTGGATATGATATCAAGGGGTTATGGGTCTCAGGTATTCAACGAAAATTGACATTGAAAAATCTGTTATTTCCATTCAAACTAATAAGTAGTTTGTGGATAGCATCTAAAATTATTAAAAAATTCAAACCGAATGTGGTGATTGGTACCGGTGGTTTTGCTTCAGGGCCAACCTTACAAATGGCGAATAGAAAAGGAATTCCAACTTTAGTGCAAGAGCAGAATTCCTATCCGGGAATTACAAATAAATTATTAAGTAAAAAAGCAACTAAAATTTGTGTTGCCTATGATGGTTTAGAGCGATTTTTTCCGGCAGATAAAATTGTCAAAACAGGTAATCCTGTTCGTCAGGATTTATTAGAAATAGCAAATAAAAGAAATGAAGCACAACAGTTCTTTAAACTCGATCCCAATCAAAAAACAATATTGATTTTAGGAGGTAGTTTAGGCGCAAGAACCATTAATAAATTGATAGAAAGCCAAATTAATTGGATGATTGATAGCAACGTTCAAGTTATTTGGCAGACAGGTAAACTTTATTATGACGAATACAAACATTTCTACTCATTATCAGGTGTCAATGTTGTTGAGTTTATCAATAAAATGGATTTAGCCTATGCAGCGGCAGATATTATTATCAGTAGAGCAGGAGCAGGGTCAATATCAGAATTATGTATCGTAGGGAAGCCGGTTATTTTTATTCCGTCACCAAATGTATCTGAAGACCATCAAACTAAAAATGCACTGGCTGTAGTTGATAAAAATGCAGCAATATTGATGAGAGAAAATGAATTGAATGATTTTCAAGAACAATTTGAAAACCTGTTAAATGATGAGGAGAAGCAAAAAAAATTAAGCAAGAACATCAAGTTATTAGCATTGCCAAAAGCAACAGAACATATAGTAAACGAAGTAGAAAAGTTAGCCCACCTTCCGTCTTCCCAAAGGGAAGAAACTTAAATGAGTAAAAAACAACAACATAGAAATAAAGTATTAGATGACCTTCCCTTAGGGAAAGGTTTGGGATGGGATAGCATTTATTTTATTGGTATCGGCGGTATCGGCATGAGCGCTTTGGCGAGGTATTTTTATATTCATAATTTTCACGTTAGCGGATATGATAAAACACCATCTCCAATTACAAAATCATTAGAAAAATTAGGAATCACAATCCATTTTAATGATGCAATTGATGCAGTGCCGAAACAGATTTTTGACAAGCAAAAAACACTGATTGTGTATACACCGGCTATTCCAAAAGAACACAGTGAATTGAATTATTTTATAGAGCATGATTATACTATTTATAAACGTTCTGAAATATTAGGTAAGATTACCGAAAACACTTTTTGTTTTGCGGTTGCAGGTACACATGGTAAAACAACTACGTCCACTATTTTAGGACATATATTAAAAGAATCAGGTATCAACGCTACTTCCTTTTTAGGTGGAATTGCAGAAAATTACAACTCAAACCTCATTCTTGGCGGAGATGAAATAAGTGTCGTTGAAGCTGATGAGTATGATCGGTCATTTTTGCAGCTTTCGCCGAATATAGCTTGTATTACCTCAATGGATGCCGACCATTTAGATATTTATGGAGAAGCAGATGCTTTAGAGCAGTCTTTTATAGATTTTTCAAACAAAGTTTCTGACACACTCTTTGTCAAAAAAGGATTATTGATTAAAGGAATCACCTACGGAATTGAAGAAAATGCAGATTACGATGTTAAAAATATATTGATTAAAAACGGAACTTACTTTTTTGATGTATATACCCCATCAGAAATTATAAAAAATATAGAACTGAATCTTTCAGGAAAACACAATGTGCTAAATACTGTGGCAGCTTTGGCAATGGCAAATAAGTATGGAGTTTCACTCCAAACCATTGCCAAAGCTTTAAAAACATTTAAAGGTATTCAGCGCAGATTTACATATAAAATTAAGACAGATAACTTGGTTTTAATTGACGATTATGCGCATCATCCTACAGAAATTAACGCTGTTGCAGATGCTATAAAGGAATTATATCCTCATCAAAGATCATTGGCGGTATTTCAGCCGCATTTATTTAGCCGAACAAGAGATTTTGCTGATGATTTTGCCAAGAGTTTGGCAAAATTTGATGAATTAATACTCTTAGATATTTATCCGGCAAGAGAAAAACCAATTGATGGAATAACGTCAGATTGGTTATTAAGTAAAGTAGATCTTGTAAATAAAAAAATAACATCAAAAGAGTTGTTGGTTAAAAACATACTGGTATCTAAAGCTACGGTCATAGTGATGATTGGTGCGGGTGATATTGGCGAAATGGTAAATATGGTTAAAGAAAATTTATTAAATAGAGTGGCATGACTAAAGAGAGAGAAGAGAGAAAAGGAAAGAAAGAACAGAAGCCAAAGGTTAAATGCTAAAAAGAAATAAATATTAAACTCAATAGTATGAAAAGGTACATTGGTATTATAAAAGGACTCTTATTAATAGCTTTTGTAGTATTCCTTTACGGATTTTCATCCCATAGAAATAAAGCAAAAAAAATTGACAATATTGACATCAAATTTGAGAACGGAGATAACCTTTTTATAACTTATGAAATGGTTAATAAATTGTTAATACAAAATTATAGCGGACTTATAAACCAACCAAAAGAAAACATATTTTTGAAAGGATTAGAAGAAACTTTGCTTTTGAATAAGATGATAGAGAATGCAGAAGTTTTTTTATCGGTGAATGGTGAATTAGGTGCAATTATCAAACAAAGAACACCAATTGCAAGAGTCAATCAAAGTGGACAGGTGTATTATATTGATAGTAAAGGAAATAAAATGCCTTTGTCATCAAATTATTCTGCTAGAGTTCCAATTGTTGAGGGCGTTAATGATGATAAAATTTCAGATGAAATGTACACATTGGCAAAACTTATTTATGAAGATGAGTTTTTAAAAAAACAGATAGTTGGCATAACCCAAACCCCAAAAAAAGAGTTTTTGTTGAAGACAAGAGTGGGTAATCAAACTATTGAATTAGGAAATTTACAACAGATTGACAATAAAATTAAAAAATTAAAGGTGTTTTACCATAAAGTATTAAATGATAAAACACTTGATACCTATAAAAAAATAAATTTGATGTATAGCAATCAAGTTGTGTGCACAAAAAAATAAATTATGGAACAAGATAACATAGCAGTTGGTTTAGATATTGGTACTACCAAAATTGTTGCCATGATTGGTAAAACCAATGAGTATGGAAAAATTGAAACACTCGGTATAGGTAATGCCAAAAGTTTAGGTGTGCATAGAGGTGTGGTTAATAATATTACACAAACTATTCAATCTATTCAACAGGCAATAGAAGAGGCTGAGAGCGTTTCAGATTTTAAAATTAAAGATGTGGTTGTAGGTATTGCAGGTCAGCATATCAGAAGCCTACACCATAGCGATTATATTACCAGACCTAATTCTGAAAAGGTTATTGATGAAAACGATATTGACAAGTTAATTGGTCAAGTACATAAATTAGTAATGTTGCCAGGCGAAGAAATTATCCATGTATTGCCACAAGATTATAAAGTTGATGGTCAGGCAGAGATAAAAGCTCCAATTGGAATGTATGGAGGTAGGTTAGAAGCTAATTTTCATGTAGTTGTTGGCCAGGTTTCATCTATCAGAAATATTGGAAGATGTATCAAAAGTGCCGGCTTGGAATTGTCAAATATAACTTTAGAACCATTGGCATCTTCAGAAGCAGTTTTGAGTCAAGAAGAAAAAGAGGCAGGTGTTGCATTGATTGATATAGGTGGTGGTACTACAGATTTAGCCATTTTTAAAGATGGTATTATCCGTCATACAGCCGTAATACCTTTTGGTGGAAATGTAATTACTGAAGATATTAAAGAAGGATGTTCAATTATTGAAAAACAAGCCGAATTATTAAAAACAAAATTTGGCTCCGCTTGGCCTGGTGAAAATAAAGAAAATGAAATAGTTTCTATTCCCGGTTTAAGAGGTAGAGATCCTAAAGAGATAACATTAAAGAACCTATCGAAGATAATCCATGCCCGTGTTGTTGAAATTATTGAACAAGCATATTTAGAGATTAAAAATTATGGTCATGAAGAGACCAAGAAGAAATTAATTGCCGGTATTGTTTTAACAGGAGGTGGTGCAGAATTGAAGCATATCAAACAATTGGTTGAATATATTACAGGCATGGATACCAGAATAGGATATCCGAATGAACATTTGGCTGGAGATTCTGATGTAGATTTATTGAGCCCTTCTTATGCAACTGCGGTTGGATTATTAATGAAAGGTCTGCATCAAAGAGATAAATCCAAGACATCATCAACGCATTCAGCTGGCAGAAGTAGTTCTGACGAAACAACTTTTGATGGTACAATTAAAGAAGATAGAAAGTCAATTTTTGAAAAATGGGCTGATAAGTTTAGAGAGTTTTTAGATAACGCAGAATAGGACTGAGCGTTAAGAAATTGTCTGGTGGACAATTTTAGTGAGGAGCCAGCGCTGAGGGGTAGGCAACTAATTAAATGGTTTAAAATATAAGAAAATATAGAATCCCAAAAAGAAAAAAGTTATGAGTACAGAATTTGAAAATCTTGCATTCGATTTACCAAAAAATCAATCAAACGTAATCAAAGTTATTGGTGTTGGAGGTGGTGGCAGTAATGCCGTTAACCACATGTTTAAAAGAGGAATAAAAGGTGTTGATTTTGTAGTTTGTAATACGGATGCACAAGCCTTACAAAGCAGTCCGGTAACAACAAAGATTCAATTGGGAGCTTCTTTAACAGAAGGGTTAGGCGCAGGTGCTAATCCTGAAGTTGGTGAACAGGCCGCAATGGAAAGCATCGATGATATTAAAGCCATGCTCAGTACAAGAGCAAAAATGGTTTTTATTACTGTAGGTATGGGTGGCGGTACAGGTACTGGCGCCGCACCGGTTATTGCTAAAATTGCCAAAGAAATGGATTTGCTTACTGTTGGGATAGTAACAATACCTTTTTCTTTTGAAGGTAAAATGCGTAATATTCAGGCACAAAAAGGAATTGAGAGAATGCGAGAGCATATAGATTCTCTAGTGGTTATCAATAATAATAAATTACGTGAAGTTTATGGTAATTTAGGTTTTAAAGCTGGTTTTTCAAAAGCTGATGAAGTACTTTCTACTGCAGCAACAGGAATTGCTGAAGTAATTACGCATCACTATACTCAAAATATTGACTTAAAAGATGCAAAAACAGTACTTTCTAATAGTGGAACGGCTATAATGGGTTCTGCTACAGCTGAAGGTCAAAACAGAGCACAAGAAGCGATTACAAAAGCATTAGATTCTCCATTATTAAATGATAATAAAATTACCGGAGCCAGAAATGTATTATTACTGATCGTTTCTGGTACCGCAGAAATTACTATTGATGAAATAGGTGAAATTAACGATTATATCCAAAGTCAATCTAAGAGCAATGTTGATATCATAATGGGTGTTGGTGAAGATGATAGTTTAGGTGAAGCTATAGCAGTAACAATTATTGCTACAGGTTTTAATCAAGAACAACAGTTAGAAATTACCAGTACTGAAGCTAAAAAAATTGTTCATGATTTAGAAGATGTACAAAGTAAAGCAGAAGATACTCAAATTGAAAAAGAAACGATTGTAAGACATACATTAGAAATTGAAACCGAGGCAGAGATTATTACTCCTAATTATCAAGAAGACGAAAATGAATTGATATCAGATAGTAAATCTGTTAATGAAATAGATGTAGTGTATGATGAAGTAGATACTGAAACTATTGATGAGTTTGTTATCAAACAAGTTGTTGCTAAAGAAGAAGTTATTGAAGAAGAAGAAGAGGAAGAAAATCAAATTACCTTAACTTTTGATTTACCCCTAGCTCCTAAAAAGAGGGCAGAAGCAGAAGAAACTACAATTACACATCAATTATCTGCATCTAGTATTAGTGATATTGAAGTTATAGACCCGGTTTTAGTGAAGCCCGTACATACTGTTGACGGTAAAATTAAACATGGTTTAGAAGATTATATGGATGATGAGCCTAAACAAAATGAAGTTTTAGCTCAAGATAAGGAAGTTGAAGATGAAGAATTGAAATTTGATGTTAGAATAGAAAATAAAAATGATGATAATGATCGTTTTGCGGGTAGTGATGAAGATTCTCCTTTAAACCGAACTATTGCAGAAGTACAAGGAACAGCCGACGAAAGAAGACGAAAAATGAAAGATTTCAATTACAAATTTGTCAATAAAGTAAATAAAAATATTGATGAAATAGAAAATCAACCAGCCTATAAAAGAATGGGTGTTGATTTAGAAGATATTGAACCTTCTTCTGAAGTTACAGAAAATAGTTCAAGAATATCATTAAGTGAAGATGACAATGATGATATTCAATTGCGTTCTAATAATTCGTTTTTGCACGATAACGTGGATTGATTAATTACTTAGTTTTTGTTTGTTAAAGCCCAAATTTGATGTATTTCAAATTTGGGTTTTTTAGTGAGACTTTATTTTTTAATAAAGCGTTAAAAATAACTAATCCTGCAAGGTTTGTAAAACCTTGCAGGATTTCCTTGTAGATATGACTTTCAAGAAGAAACTTAAGATTTCTTATATCGAATTCCTTTATTTAAATATCAGATTCAAAGAATTAATTATATTGAGTAATAATTTTCTCTTTTTTTAGAAGGTATTAATCTATAAATTTCCCGATGGTTTGCCTCGGGTTAGCCTGCCGGCATGCAGGGATAGTCAGTTTCAAGAAATTTTTTATTTTCGTTTCATGTTTAGCAACTATTTATATTGCAATTTTATTTTTCGTTTTTAAAAATTCTCTTACCTCACATCTCAATACTTTTGCTAAAAAACTTCTCGGTAATTCTTCAAAGAATTCGATATCATCAGGTAACTGATAAGGTTTTATTTTATTTTTTAACACATTCAAGATTTCAAAAGCAATGGTTTCATGATTTGTATTTTTACGATAAGCCTGACGTAATGAAACAGCTAAAACGGCTTCGTTATCTACTTGAACTAGATTACATTCTTTTATAGCAGGATGATCATGTACATGTTCTTCAATTAATCGTGGATAAATAATTTGATTGCCTTTTTTTATAACATCAGCTGAGCGACCTAAAATATGTAAACGACCATCAGCCTCTAAATAACCCATGTCACCTATCTTTAACCATCCATCAACAAATGTTTTTGTATTTAATTCCGGTTGTTTCCAATAACCTGTAAATAGAGTAGGGCTTTTTATCAAAACATGACCTGTTTCCTTAAAAGGTAAATCGTTATGATCATCGTCAACAATTTTTACAGAAACTTGTGGGACTACTTTTCCAACAGAAGTCAATATATTTCGATTGGCTATTTTATGGTTTACTATATGATCTTTAGGCTGTAACATACTTACCGGAGGTAATACTTCTGCACTACCATACCCTTGTTGAAGAATTGGTCCAAACTTTTCAATAGCTTCTTCCAATTTAGCGGCAGCCAATGTTTCGGTACCATAAATAATATTTTCCAATGAACTTAAATCAAAGCTCTCAAGATCAGGATGGTCAAGGATGTCAATTAATAGACTAGGAGTAGTGAACATCCTTGTTACTTTATGTTTTTGAATTGTTTCTAAAAATACTTCTGAATTGTATGATTTCGGTATAACAAGGGCGGACCCTGAGAGTAAAGAAGGTAAAACCACTCCACTACCGGCTCCCGCTAAAGGAATACCTACAAGGAATTTATCAGAATTTTTCTTTTTCGAACCAATTCCAACATTTTTTACAATAAGTTGTAAGCTTTTTACAAACACGCCATGAGTGGCGGGTAATGCTTTTGGGTTTCCTGTTGTGCCGGAAGTGAAACCTAATGCAGCTATGTCATCTGGAGATATTTTATTTTTATTTTTATTTGATGGATATGATGCAATTAAGTGATTGTAATTACTGTCAATTTCGAGTAATTTTAAATCAGGGAAGTGTTGTTGTAGCAGTTGTGCAATTTTATTAGCAACTTTTGCATCATATATTAAAAGCTTAGGATTGATAAGCTTTGCTATATCAAGAATCTTGTTAGTGGTGATATTGATGTTTAATGGTGTAAGTATGGCACCCATTTCATAACAGGCTAAATTTATCTCTATCTGATTGATACCATTTGAAACTAGTACTAAAACCGAATCTCTTTTTTCAATTTCCATAGCACTTAAACCTGTAGATAAGCTATAGACTCTTTTGGCTAGTTCTTGAAATGTAAGGGTTGAATTTTCAGTAATGATTGCTTTATTTTCTGAATGTTTTTTAAAAGCATAGCGAATCATATCCCTTGGGATTTTGAAACGATTTAAAACAAATTGAACTATCCAATTCTTGATTAATGACATAAATTACTCTTATTAAATTTAAATTAAGAGATAATTATGTTTCTCTTACTTTGTGATTTAATTATTATTTTTCAAGCAATTCATTGGGAAGTTTTTTTTAAACGGAAACATTTTTATTTTATTGCTTACATAACATATTTATTGGCTATAAAGATTATACTGTGAGTTACTTTTTTATATATCTTTGTTGGCTTTAAATAAAGAAATATGAGTTTACAGAAACAGGTTATGGAAAAGCTTAAAGAAGCAATGAAATCTAAAGATAAAGTTGCATTAGAGTCTTTAAGAGCAATTAAGTCTTCTATTTTATTGGCTCAAACAGAAAGTGGTGCCAGTGAGGAATTAAAAGAAGATCAAGAACTTAAATTGTTGCAAAAACTAGTAAAACAGCGTAAAGATAGTGCTGCAATTTTTATAGAGCAAGGTCGAGATGATCTGGTACAGCCTGAATTAGATCAGGTGGCTGTTATTGAACAATTTTTACCTGAAGCATTATCTGAAGAAGAAATAGAAAAGGTTGTTATGATGACTATTGATTCTATTGGCGCTACCGATATGAAAGATATGGGTAAGGTTATGGGTATAGTATCTAAAGAATTGGCTGGACAAGCTGATGGAAAGACTATTTCTACACTTGTAAAGAAAAATTTGATGTAAATTAAGGCTTGAAGTCGGAAGACCGAAGACCGAAGTTGAATGCAGAGTTGTATACACCAAGTTTAAGACAAGAAAAACGCAAAATCCAAAACAAATAATATCTATAATGTTAATATAAGCGTTAACAAAATGGCCCCGTGGCGCAACTGAATAGCGCATCAGATTTCGGCTCTGAGGGTTGCAGGTTTGAATCCTGTCGGGGTCACGAATAAATCAAAAAGTAAGCAAAAACATAAAGCTTGCTTTTTTGTTTTTGTGGGTTTTTGATTTTCAAAGCGGAGCTTTGTCAGGAAAGGCGTAGCCAATCCTGGAAAAAGAGTATATGAATAAAGCTTGCTTTTTTGTTTTTGTGGATTTTTGATTTTCAATCTCGATAGTTATCGGAAGGGCAAAGTCATAAATAGATAATTCAATTTTTGCTATTTTACTAGTCTTACTGATTTTTATCATATTTTTTATAAACTCTTTTATTGAACTTTATCATGGTAATTTTAAAGCAATTATGATGAAAAAAAGAGAGCCTATATCGAAAATAATGACAAGAGATGTTATTGCATTAACATTGGATGATAGTTTGTTTGATGCTGAGAGGTTATTCAAGAAACATCATATTAGACATATTCCTGTGGTAGATGATGATAGAATTATCGGAATGTTAAGTTTAACAGACTTACTACGCATAAGTTTTGTTGATTCTTATAGTGATGCTGAGTCTATAGATACAGCTATGGCTTTAGTCTAATATAGCGTTGTTTTCTTTGTAAAGATGCTCAATTGTATATAAATACTCATTTCTTGCGTTGGTGTTTTCTAAGCTTGCTGTGATTATCTGCTTCATATAGCTTTGATTTTTAA
>JAKISU010000187.1 GCA_021648445.1 Flavobacteriaceae bacterium | reverse complement strand
TTTTAAAATCAAAGCTATATGAAGCAGATAATCACAGCAAGCTTAGAAAACACCAACGCAAGAAATGAGTATTTATATGCAATTGAGCATCTTTACAAAGAAAACAACGCTATATTAGACTAAAGCCTTTTATTATTATCATTTATAGCTGTAATTATTCAAATGGGATACCTAACTTTTTCTTTAAAAATGGCAAACATCATGACAGCTATGATTATTGTAGTAACCTTATTACTATTATGGTTTGCAAAAAAAGGTATAGCCAAAGGCTGGCTTTCATAAAAACATTCAACTAACCAATTTTTAAGACACTAGATTTTCTAGTGTCTTTTTTTTAAGGCTTCAATGATATCATCAAATTTAAAACCTTTTGCTTGCAATAGAATTAAATAATGAAACAATAGATCAGCTGATTCATCTAAAAAGAGAGTGTCATTACCATCTTTAGCTTCAATAATTACTTCTACAGCCTCCTCTCCTACTTTCTGAGCAATTTTATTGATGCCTTTACGGAATAAAGAAGCAACATAAGAGTTCTCATCATTTTGATTTTCTTTTCTATCATTAATGATCTGCTCTAGATCTGAAAGAAATCCATAAGATTGTAAATTGCTTTCATTCCAACAGGTATCAGAACCTTTGTGGCAAGTTGGACCAGAAGGGTTTACCTTAATAAGTAATGTATCATTATCACAATCAATTTTTATTTCTAACAGGTTTAAATAGTTACCGCTTTCTTCACCTTTTGTCCATAGTCGGTTTTTGCTTCTGCTAAAAAATGTTACTTTTTTAGTTGACACCGTTTTGTCATATGCTTCTTGATTCATATAGCCCAACATCAATACATTGTTGGTTATTCCATCTTGAATGATTGCAGGTATCAATCCGTCATTGTTTTTATTAAAGTCTATTTTCATAATTTTTATATTATCACTTCGACAAGCTCAGTGTGACAGTCAATTTATATTATCGCCAGTCTGAACTTGTCGAAGACTTCATTATAATCGTATGGCAATATTTTTATTCCGTAATTCTTTTTTTAAATCATTAATTTCTATCTCTTTAAAATGAAAAACACTTGCAGCCAATGCCGCATCTGCTTTCCCTTGAATGAAGGTGTCTACAAAATGTGACATAGTACCAGCTCCGCCGGAAGCAATAATTGGAATGGTCAGTTCAGTTGACAATTTGGCTAACGCTTTATTTGCAAATCCGTTTTTAGTACCATCATGATCCATTGAAGTAAACAGAATCTCTCCTGCTCCACGTGTTTCTACTTCTTTTGCCCACTCAAAAAGATTTAACTCGGTAGACACTTTACCACCTACCAAATGTACCTTCCATTGACCATTAATTTGTTTTGCATCTATAGCTACAACAATACATTGATTGCCAAATTTAGCGGCTAATTTATTAATTAATTGTGGATTTTTAACTGCAGCCGAATTAATAGAAACCTTATCAGCTCCAGATTTCAATAAAATATCTACATCTTCTACAGATGAAATTCCTCCTCCAACAGTAAATGGAATATTTACTTGTTCAGCTACATGTAATACTAAATCAATTAGGGTTTTACGTCTTTCTTCAGTTGCAGATATATCTAAAAAGACCAATTCGTCTGCGCCATTTTCAGCATAGAATTTTGCCAGTTCAACCGGATCTCCTGCATCACGTAAATTGACAAAATTAATGCCCTTAACGGTTCTTCCGTTTTTGATATCTAAACATGGTATGATTCTTTTTGTAAGCATCTTTTATAAGTTAGAGGTTAGAGGTATGAAGTTGGAAATATATTGTACTTTATTTATTAAAAAGTCAAACTCAAGCATATTCATTATTTTTTATTATTTTTTCTAGCAGTTTTTATAGAAGCTACAGTAATCGCCAACAACTCATTTCCTTCTTTTAATGAATGACCCCGCAGCAAGTTGACGAGGTATCAAGCGGAAAAAATATTTTTAGATTAATGAAAACCTAAGGTTTTCAAACTTTCCACTTTTACCCCGAGGCAAGCCTCGAGGAATTCTTTAGATTAACCTGTTAATTTCATTGTGATTTGTGTCCAGAGATTCAATAAATAATTCTAACCAATAAATAGATTCATCGGCTTCTTCTTCCACTATTTTTAACTTGTAAATAAAATCTGCTGTAGATTTAGCCCTTTGCGAAGCACGATAATTTGCTCCAACAGAACTAGAACACCTAATAAGTTGTCTTACCCAAGCATCATACTCTCTTGATTTTGGAATTTTCAAACAAAGTCTCCAACAATCTATTGCAAACCTCTTAGTTCTTGTTTTTAAATCTTGCATATTCTTAATATATTAGTTTAGTCTATACGTAATTCTTAGTGTCTCGTACTTCTTACTTCAAACCTTTTTTCTTATAATATATTTTTCCAATTGTTTTAAACTTATCTTGTTTTCATAGATAGCTTTCCCTATAATAGTTCCTTCACAACCTAATTCGGCTAATTTGGGAATTTCATCAAAAGTTGAGATTCCGCCTGATGCTATCAATTTGATGGAATTGCTTGCCCCTTCTAGCCTTTTGGCTTCGCTCAAGACAGGCTTTGCTGAGAGATCATTTTTAGTTCTCGACTGCGCTCGAACAGGCATATCACATTTTTTTAATACCTTTCTATACAATCCAAAAGAAGGTCCTTCTAACATACCGTCTTTAGCAATATCCGTACAGATTACATACTGCACACCTTCTTGCTGATAACTTTGTATAAATGGAATTAATTCTTGATCACTTTCTTCTTGCCATCCGCTGATTGCTACCTTTTCATTATTGGCATCGGCACCCAAAATAATTTTATAACTTCCATAGGTTTTTAACCACTTCTTAAAGGTAGCAGGGTTTTTAACTGCAATACTCCCACCAGTTATTTGATTAGCACCACTTTCAAAAGCAATTTTTAAATCTTCATCTGACTTAAGCCCACCTCCGAAATCAATTTTCAGGCTTGTTTTAGATGCTATTTGTTCTAATATTTTATAATTAACAATATGACTGCTTTTTGCTCCGTCAAGATCTACCAAATGCAAATGTTTAATACCGTGTGCTTCAAAATTTTTAGCAACCTCTAGCGGATTTTCATTATAAATCTTTTTGGTAGCATAATCTCCTTTAGATAAACGAACACATTTACCTTCAATAATATCTATAGCTGGGATAATTCTCATTGATTAATTTATTAATCAACCCTGAACCGGTCTGACGATAGGCAGGCTTGTTTCAGGGTCTTTTATTTTATT
Source organism: Flavobacteriaceae bacterium (assembly GCA_021648445.1). Taxonomy (GTDB): domain Bacteria; phylum Bacteroidota; class Bacteroidia; order Flavobacteriales; family Flavobacteriaceae; genus Aureibaculum. Next base: position 485 of record JAKISU010000187.1, on the reverse strand, counting down.
TTTAATGAATTTAAATTTGGGTTTGACTCTTTTATTAAATTCCATTTCCATTCTTTATGCCACCTCTACAGTTGTTTTCTCTTTCCTTTGCTATTTTCTTATCATTATACTCTTCAAAATATACTAAATCAATAAGCACTATCCTTTTTTGTAAAAGATGCACCATTTCCAGTTTTATGTTGTTTGAGTCGCCTCTCTAAATTATCAGTAAACCCAATATAAAGAACTGTTCTATTTTTATTTGATAATATGTAACAATAGTATTTCAATTATAAATGGCTATGTTCTAATAAATGACTGTTTTAAACATTATTTATTTAAATACGGAATAGATTTAGTCTCTGATTTACAAATAAACATGGCTTTAGTCTAATATAGCGTTGTTTTCTTTGTAAAGATGCTCAATTGTATATAAATACTCATTTCTTGCGTTGGTGTTTTCTAAGCTTGCTGTGATTATCTGCTTCATATAGCTTTGATTTTTA
>JAKISU010000186.1 GCA_021648445.1 Flavobacteriaceae bacterium | reverse complement strand
AAATAGCCCTAAACCTATTGAAAAAGGACACCTCCGCTAAAATAGGAGTCAAGAGCAGAAGGCTCAAAGCAGCATGGAGCAACCAATACCTCTTGAAAATACTCAATTTATGATGCGTTTGCCCTGTTTAATTTAGGTAATTATTCTATATTTAAAGAATAATAAGTATAATATTCTATATTGATCTGTTTAATGGGTTGCTTAAAGAATAAAATTCTACACTATGATAGACACTATTGACAAATCAATTTTAAGAATGCTACAATGTAATAGCAAACTGACAATAAAAGAAATTGCCGGCAAGTTAAATTTGACGCCTACACCAATTTTTGAACGTATTAAAAGGCTAGAAAAAGAAAATTATATTACTTCATATAGAGCAGTTATTGATCGAAAAAAAGTAGGGCTTTCATTATTGGTGTTTTGCAATATTTCATTGAATCAACATGAAGCATCTTTTATTTTAAAATTTGAAAAAGATATACAACAATTCAGAAGTAATTGAATGTTATCATATTGGAGGCATGTTTGATTATCTGATAAAAGTGGTAGTACAGGACATGGATATATATCAAAATTTTGTAGCTAAAAAATTAGCATCTCTTGATAATATTGCACAAGTACAAAGCGCTTTTGTAATGACAGAAGTGAAATCAACAGCTATTTTGCCTATTACTTAATGTAACCCGTTGTGCATTTTGATAAACTCTGTCTCTCGAACGAAACTTCGGGACGAGTGAATTTTACGATTGAAATGAGTAATCCCGAATCCTCGGGAGTATCAAGAATAATCCCGAAGTCGGGGTTAGCTATTAAATTAGTTCTCGATACTATCCGCCTCTGGCGGATCACTCGAAGTGACATTTCGGAAACTATTTTAACTCAAAATGTACAACAGGTTAATATACTATTTTTAAGCAGACATGTTTCCACTGTCATAAACATACTTTTGTGCAAAATAATCATTAGGATATCTTTTTTCTGCTTCAACCTTTGCCTCAGTATCGTCAGCTGTTTTCATATAATTTTTTGCATTTAACTGCTGTTGGTAAGTATGTTGCTGCATGGTATAATTTGCAGGGTATTTTTGTGTAACCAATTCTTTAATTTCAGCATCGTTTACCATTTGAATCTGTTTATATGCAGATAGTTGCTTTTTAACAACATAGTGTTGCATCTCAGCGTTTTCAGGATATTGTTTAAAAGCGATTGCTTTTTGTTCAGAGATTATAACTCGTTCAGAAGATGCATTAGAAGAAAAAACATTTTTTAAGGTCTGTAATAAATTTGCCATAGGGTTGGGGTTTAAAGATTGCTTTTGTTGAACATTTTTAACAACTCATGAATGAGAAGTTTATATTAAATTTTGAGTGATTGTATGACAATTTACAAAATAAATAATTAACTTCTTGATTATCAGTATTTATTTATAGTAGAAAACCCATTGTACATTTTGACAAATTCTGCCTCCCGACTTCGGAATCAAAACCTGGCAGGGTCTTAGGGTCGGTTTATAATCTTATTGCTAATTGTCCCTTTTAGGGGTTTTCCAAAGCCACCTTCTTAGAAGGTGTGATTTTTATTTAGCAGATTTTTTTTCACCTATTTAACAGGATGAGATATTCTAATTAGAAAAGGTAATGAGCCTGTTTTCAATAATTACATTTGAAAATTTAAAATTTTCTTTGATCCAAAAAATTGTATTTGGATGATATAAAAAAACATGTGTTGGGTCATTCTTATAATACCAATTATGAAAGTCAATGGTATCGTCAAAGAGAACGGTCATACAGTAGAGTTTGCTATTAGGCACCATTAACCCCTTAAGTAAAGTAAACTCTTTTTTAGGATTATAAAAATGTTCTATTACTTCACAGCAAACTATGTAATCGTAAGCTGATTCTAAAAGTGAAGAGTAGTTATGAAAATAAGGGTCATATTGTACAATTTTGAAGTCATTATCTTTTAATACTTTAGAAATTACAGGACCAGTTCCTGCTCCAAAGTCAAGCCCTTTATGACGTTGTGTAAAATCTCTTATGACAGCAGATGTAATTGGGGAAACAAATTGTTGGTAATTTTCATCTTCAACATCATTGTTATGTGTTTGATAACGTATTGTTTCTTCTGCATTGGTAAGTCTTAGTTTTTTGTCTAGAAAGATACCATAACAAGTAGGGCATTGAAAAAAATGTCGTTTATCCTGCTGATAGAAAGTACCTGATTTGCTATGACAAAGCGGACAATTTGCTGTTGTATTATGTTCTGTAACGGGCACTTTGTAGATTGAAATTGTATAAAATTAATCATAAAAAAAGTCTATCATTTTTGTGATAGACTTTTGTAATAAAAAACGATAAATAGTATATATTATAGTACTCTTACGTTTACTGCGTTCAAACCTTTTTTGCCTTCTGTCAATTCGAATTCTACTTCATCGCCTTCACGGATTTCATCGATTACACCAGAAATGTGTACAAAATGTTCTTTACCTGAACCTTCTTCAGTTATAAATCCAAAACCTTTAGAATCATTGAAGAATTTTACTGTTCCTTTACTCATTTTAAAAAAATTAAATATTAATATAAGCCACAAAGATAGTGTTTATAATTTAATATGAAGTTTTTTTTACTTTTTTAATTATAAAAGGCAGTAGTAATATATTATAATACAATATTTTACAAAATAAATTAAAGTATAGTACTTGATTAATCGATTTTACAAATACATTTGTTATCATAAAATTTGATAAGATGAGTTTATTTAAAGAGTTTAAAGAATTTGCTGTAAAAGGAAATATGATGGATATGGCAGTTGGTATTATTATTGGGGCGTCTTTTAATAAGGTAATAGATGTGCTGGTTAAAAAAGTATTATTACCACCATTGTCCTTATTATCTAATGGTATTAATCTACAGCACAAACGTTTGATACTTCGTAATGCAGAAATTGATGCTTTAGGAGTAATACTTATTGAAGAAGTTGCCATTGCTTATGGTGCACTTACTGAAGCTTTATTAGATTTTTTAATTATTGGTTTTACTATATTTATTGTAGTGAAATTTATGAATCGTTTACGTACAAAAGCACAAGACACCAAAGATGTTACAGTAGCTACACCAAAAGATATCCAATTACTGACAGATCTTACAGAATTAATACAAGAGCAGAATGAGATATTAAAAGCACAGCAAAATTAAATAGTGCTACAATTGAATAGGATGTTTATCTAAATGAAGATCAGCTAACATATCTTGTGTATACTTAAAATGACCACGCTTTGTAATAACTTTTAATCGATAATCTTTCATTTTGGTAATTGACGCCAAAAATTTTAGTTTATTTTTTAAAAGTTGTGGTTGTTCTGATTTTAAACTAATTTCAAAATAATGAGTTTTCCCATTATGTTCAGCTTCAATATCAGGACTCATTGAAATATCACTACCTATTTTGTGGTAAGACTTTGGAGAGTCATACCCAGTTATTTGAGCTTTGATATTTTTAAAACCGCTTTTTTCTAAATAGGTTATCGAATCTTTTAAAATTTCTTTGTTGTTTAAATTGTCTAGAGCTATCATATGGCTATAAAATTATAACAAATTAAAGACATTGCCAAATAAAGTTAAATTTAAAGTATTGTCAATCAGTAAATAATGAAAATATTATATGACTATCGGATTACTTGCATAAGCGCTAAATATTTAGTATCTTACTGACCTTAAATTAGTTAAAGATGAAGATTCGAGATTTTTTCAAGAGATTCCCCGATGAGACGAGTTGCAAGACTC
>JAKISU010000037.1 GCA_021648445.1 Flavobacteriaceae bacterium | reverse complement strand
TAATTAATTAAAAACAAGCGACTTATGAATTGATTTAGTTATTACACAAATTATAGAATCAATCTAAACTCAAACTGAGTTTTTGATATAAAAAATTTGTCGTCAAAACTAATTAATAGAGGTTGCCATTAAAATTAGGTTCAATATTATTCTTGGTAATGAACTTTCTCAAATTGGTTACAACTGGTTATAACAGCATTTCGTTTACATAATTTCGACGAAGTTCTAAACCAAACAATAATTGATATTTGTTGAATATTCTGAAATGTTCCTGCAAGATTTTTAAAACCTTGTAGGTCTGATAAACGATACCTACAAGGTCTAAGACCTTGCAGGAATAACTCCTTTATTATTTTTAGATCATATACTACCTTATTTTACAAACTCTTCAAACGATTTTAATTTTAATTCGTTTAAAAACTTAACTTTTTTCTTAATTCTTGTATAATCCTTCTTTGCTTTAGTAAAGCGCTCTTCAATAATACTTAAATTTTCTAATTCAGCAGCTGAAGGTTTATCATAACTACCTGCAATTTTACTGTATAAACTTGACATTTTTTCTCTTAATTGAGGTTCAGCAGAACCCACATAATTATCGCCTGTGGTAATCACTAAAGATTCTTTAAGTTTAGTTAAAGCGCTGATGGTTTTTTTCTTTTGAGCTTTTTCTAAAATAGCATCTAACTCATAGACCATATATGCTAATTCCTGCGTCATATCATACATTTTCATAGTAGTTTTATGTTTAGATACTCTATCCTCAGCACTTAAAGTAGATTTAGGATCATAAATTACTTCAATAGTCTGTTCGTAAGTATCTTTTCCTTTTTTTAGTACTACTTTATAAGTTCCGGCTTCAACTTTAGGAGCAGTGAATCCTCCAAAACTAAAAGTTTTTCCTTTTGCTACTTTAGGCTGTTTAATTCTGTAATTCCAGTTTACAATATTGATTCCTTTTGATTTTCCGGGTCCAAGTGAGGTCATAACTTTACCGTTCATATCTTGAACCTCCATTGTCATTTTACCAAAGGTATGACGTTTTTTCAAGTAATATTTTATTTGAGCGGCTCGGCTTGGATTCGGTCCAACAAATTGAGTTTCTGTACCAAAATTACCGGCAAAATTACCTTCTTCGTATAGTATTGTTGGTTTGGTATCAAAAAAGTGAACCTTTTTTTGTAGAACTTCCTGACTTACTTCCCGTAAAGGAGATATATCATCAATAATTATAACACCTCTACCGTGCGTACCCATTACCAAATCATTGGTTTGTTTTTGTAAGTCGATAAAATGAACTGCTACTGCAGGCATGTTATTGGTAAATTTACTCCAGTTTTCCCCACCATTGATAGTTATATATAAACCAAATTCTGTTCCTAAGAATAATAGATCAGGATTCACATAATCTTCTTGAATGTTTCTGACAAAACCAACTACATCATCAGAAATAATGTTTGTCCACGTTTTACCGTAATCTGTAGTTTTATATGTATACGGATTCATATCATTCATAGTATGTCCATCAAAAACGGCATAAGCTGTACCTTTATTAAAAACACTCGCTTCAATATGATAACACCATGTGTTTTTAGGCAAACCGGCAATATTCATTGAAGTATTTGTCCACGTTGTACCACCATCTTGAGTAACTTGAACATTTCCATCATCAGTACCTATCCAAATAACGTTGTCATCTAATGGAGATTCAGCAATTGTAAAAATGGTAGTATGATTTTCAGCACCGGAATTATCCTTCGATAATCCACCGGAATTTTCTTGCAGTTGTTTGTTGGGATCGTTTGTCGTCAAATCCGGTGAAATAATTTTCCAAGTATCACCCATATCTTCAGATTTGTGTAAGAATTGACTTCCCATATAAAATCTATCCGGCTGATGTTTACTTACTGCCATTGGAGGATTCCAGTTAAAGCGTAATTTAGGAAACCCTTTTTGCGGTAAGGGTTGAACGGTTTTAATTCGTTTATTATCTACATCATATCGCCAAACATTATCAGCACCTTGCATTTCAGAGTAAATAATATTTTTTGTTGGATGTTTTAATACTCTAAAACCATCACCACCACCAATAGAATTCCAATCTCTTGCTTTAATTCCACCGGGAGAAGAAGAAGGTCCGTACCATGAACCATTGTCTTGTAAGCCTCCATATACATTATAAGGTTCTGCATCATCAACACTGATGTGATAGAATTGTGATAAAGGCAAATTTTCTACTATTTCCATAGTTGTACCACCATTCCATGAGCGATATACACCACCATCAGTTCCTGCATATATTCTGTCAGAATTATGAATATCAAATGTAACATCATGTATATCAGGATGCATATTACCTAAATTTTTAAATGTTTTACCACCGTCTCTTGAAATAGATCCCCATATACCTCCTTTTATCACTACATCTGGGTTTTTAGGATCAACCACTATTCTTGAAAAGTAAAACGGACGTACAGTTATACCAAAATCATTATTAAGTTGTTTCCAAGTTTTTCCGGCATCGTCACTTCTGTACAACCCTTTCTTTTCATCTTTTTCTGCTTCAATAACCGTGTATAGTATTTTTGGATTAGATTTAGCTACTGCAATGGCCAATCTTCCTAATTTTCCTTCCGGGAAACCGTTGTGAATTTTATTCCAAGTTGCACCACCATCAGTAGATTTGTACAATGCACTATTTTCACCTCCGGATTCGAACGACCAACCTGTACGCCTAAACTCCCACATAGAAGCATAAAGTGTGTTAGGATCTTCAGGATCTATTGCCAGATCAGCACAACCCGTTTTTTGATTAATGTATAAAATTTTATTCCAAGTTGTACCACCATCAGTAGTTTTATAAACACCACGTTCTTCGCTATCGCCCCAAAGTGCACCTAAAACAGCTACATAAATTTCGTCAGAATTTTTAGGATTTACAATGATATTAGCAATACGTTCAGATTTTTCAAATCCAATTTTTTTCCAGTTAGAACCACCATCTACAGATTTATACATACCGTCACCTATAGATACACTATTACGAGTCCAGGTTTCACCTGTACCAACATAAATAGTATTATCAGGGTCATTTGGATCAAGTGTTACCGCACCAATTGATTGACAATAGTCATCAAAAATTGAATTAAAAGTTGTACCACCATCGTTTGATTTCCAGACACCACCACCGGCAGTTCCGGCATAGATAATACGATCGTTTGTAGGATGGTTTTCCATGTCATTAATACGACCACTCATCAAAGCAGGACCAATTTGCCTTGCAGTTATATCCCCAAAAAGCTGTTTGCCTCTTTTAATAGCAGGACTGTTTTCTTGTGCAATTAGTTGTAAGCTACAGATACTGAGCAAGCTAACTATTATTCCTTTTTTTATCATTATTAGTTGATTTTAGGGTTTTGATTTAAAAAAACACTCTCAATAATTTTTTAGAGGATTTAGTAAAGCTTGAAAAAATTTATTTTTTATCTTCAGCTGGTTTGGCAAAATCGGCATCGGATATTTGAGGGTTTATTTCAATTTTAGTGTAGGTTATTGGCATACCTTGTATTTTAGTTGTAAATGGAAAGTATATTCCATCAACTTCTTGATAATCACTTAATGGGATTTTCATTGTTTGCCCTTTTGCAGGTCCGCTTGGAACTTCGGCTTCAGTTAAAATAGGTACGAAAGCTTCAGTATCAAAATAGTAAAAAGTAACGTTAGGAATTTCTTTTTCTTCTATTATTCGAGGTTTTTTGGTTAATTTAATTTTATAACATTCTGTACCATCTTGAGTTTCTTTACCCATAAGCTCAACAGTATAGCCTTTTTCTTTATAATTTATAAATGAATTAGGAAAATCTTTTAATTCATCAATCATCATTTTTGTTTCGTCTACAGGCATTTCTTGAGTACTTTGATCCATCATGTTATAGATCCAAACTTTTTCGCCATTTGAGAAAACTTGTTTTATTGTTTTGCCTTGTAAATCCATTTGAAAATACATTCTTCCATCTTTCATTGAAACAGTTTCAATTGGAATTTTCATGCCCTGAGCTTGAATATTTCCAATCATTTTAACTCCTTCAACTTTTTTTAGGTTTTCTAATCCGCCAATATTTTCAAAATAGGTAGTCAAAATTTCATCAGCTGTTTGAGCATTTAAAGTTATACTTGCACAAATAGCTAATACGAGTAATGTAATTTTTTTCATTTGTTTGTTTTTAATTAAAAATTATATACTATAATAAGTATGCTAAGTTACTAAAATGTTACATTTATTTTTAATATATTTGATATTATTAATCTTTAAAAAATGTTATTATGTTAAGTGAATTTTTAAAAATGGAAGGAGTAAATCAATTGAGTAGATTAAACCAAAAGAAAATTAATGGAGGTTTTCCAATACCAGGAGTTAACTTCCAAGTGATAGGTTGGAAAGCTGACTGTGCATATTGGGCAACAGAAATGGGTTATGGTGAAGCAGAGTTCAACCAATGTGTGCAGGAATTTTATGATAGACAATAGAGCTATGGAATAAATTAAAGTATTATTATCCAGAGGATATAAAATATATAAAACTTTTTTTAGTGTTTATGTTTTGTATCCTTTGGACATTTTTTTTACAAAATTAAGTCTATTGAGCAAACTATTTTTTTGTATTAATTTTATGCATAGGTTGATTTATAATTGTCAATAAAATTATTAATATTATCTTACAAAAGGATCTAATTGGAGCTCCTTGAAAGTCTTAATTCACATCTATGTATCTAATATTTGACACTGAAACTACCGGTTTACCCAAAAAATGGAATGCTCCAATTACCGATACTGATAATTGGCCAAGGTGTATTCAGATTGCTTGGCAACTACATGGTGAGTTTGGGGAGTTGATTGAACATCAAGATTTTTTAATCAAACCTGACGGATTCAACATTCCGTATGATGCTGAGCAAATACATGGTATTTCCACACAACTAGCTCAAGAAAAAGGAAAGCCTTTGACTGAAGTGTTAGAATTGTTTAACGAAGCACTTTCTAAAACTAATTTTGTGGTTGGTCAAAATGTAGGTTTTGATTTGAATATTATGGGTTGTGAATATCACAGAAAAGAAATTGAAACCAAACTCAATGACCTGCCTTTATTAGATACCTGTACCGAAATTACCGCAAAACTTTGTGAAATTCCCGGTGGTAGATATGGTAAATTTAAGTTGCCAACCTTAACAGAATTACATCAGCATTTATTTAATACTCCTTTTGCTGAAGCTCATAATGCTACTGCTGATGTTGAAGCTACTACACGATGCTTTTTTGAACTTGTCAGAAAACAAATATTCAGACTTGAAGAATTAGATGTTGCTCCAGATTATTTTGAGAAATTTAGTATTGAAAACCCAAAAGAAATTGAATTAATTGGGTTAAAGCACATCAATCTCAAAAAAGAAAGTGCTAAATTAAAAGAAAAATTTGCAGAAAAATCAGCTGATGAGACTAAAGAAATATCTTCAGCATACAAAAGTCTAGAAGATCATTCTTTTTCTCATTTACACAATCATTCTCAATTTTCTATTTTACAATCCACTTCAAGTATCGCTAACTTGGTTCAAGCTGCTGTTGATAATCAAATGCCGGCTGTTGCATTGACAGATACCGGTAATATGATGGGTGCGTTTAATTTTGTAAAGGAAGTCTTAAAACATAATAAAGATGCTGAAAACTCGATAAAACCAATTGTAGGCTGCGAGTTCAATGTTTGTGAAGATCATCAAAATAAATCTGTAAAAGATAATGGTTATCAAATGGTATTGCTTGCCAAGAATAAAAATGGGTATCACAATCTGGCAAAAATGTCATCTATTGCTTATATAGACGGATTCTATTATGTGCCTCGTATCGACAAAAAGATCATTGAACAATACAAAGAAGATATCATTGTATTGAGCGGAAACATGTATGGAGAAATTCCTAGTAAAATTCTAAATATTGGCGAAAAGCAAGCTGAGGAAGCTTTACTGTGGTGGAAAACCACTTTTGGAGAGGATTTTTACTTAGAGTTAAACGATCATCAGCAAGAAAATGAGCAACATGTCAATGAAGTGATTCTAGCTTTTTCTAAAAAGCACAACATAAAAGTTATTGCAACCAATAATACTTTTTATATCAGTAAAGAGGATGCTGAGTCGCATGATATTTTATTATGTGTAAAGGAAGGAGAGAAACAAGCCACGCCAAAAGGTAGAGGTAGAGGTTTCCGTTATGGAATGCCAAATGACGAATATTATTTTAAAAGTCAGGATGAAATGAAACAATTGTTTCAAAGAACACCTGAAGCCATCATTAATATCCAAGAAATTGTAGATAAGGTTGAAATATATACACTTGCTAGAGAGGTTTTGCTGCCAAAATTCGAAATTCCGTCAGAGTTTATTGACGAAAAAGATGCTGAAGATGGTGGTGTAAGAGGTGAAAATGCTTATTTAAAACACCTCACTTTTAAAGGTGCTGAAAAACGTTATGGTGATTTAGATGCTGAAACCAAAGAAAGAATAGACTTTGAACTTGAGGTAATTGAAAACACAGGATATCCGGGTTATTTTTTAATTGTACAAGATTTTATTGCCAAAGCGAGAGAAATGGATGTTTCTGTAGGTCCCGGACGTGGTTCAGCGGCCGGATCAGTAGTGGCTTATTGTTTGTGGATTACCAATATAGACCCAATGGAATACAATCTTCTTTTTGAGCGTTTCTTGAATCCTGACCGTGTTTCCTTACCCGATATTGATATTGATTTTGATGATGAAGGTCGTCAAAAGGTAATAGATTATGTAATTGATAAATATGGTGCCAATCAAGTTGCACAAATTATTACCTATGGTACAATGGCAGCAAAATCTTCCATTCGAGATACTTCAAGAGTGTTAGACCTGCCTTTACATGACGCTGATAAAATTGCCAAATTAATACCGAATACCAAACTGAAAACTATTTTTGGTGAAGACAAAAAAAGTATTGCAAAAATTAAGGAACTTAGAAAAGATGAGATATTAAATGTAAACGAGTTGCGCAACTTGGCTGATGGTGAAGGTATCGAAGCACAAATGATCAGGCAAGCAGTTGCACTAGAAGGTTCGTTGCGTAATACGGGTACACATGCCTGTGGAGTAATCATTACTCCCGAAGATATTACGAATTTGATTCCGGTGGCGACTGCTAAAGACTCCAATTTGTATGTTACACAATTTGACAATAATGTAGTTGAAGATGCCGGTTTATTAAAAATGGACTTTTTAGGTTTAAAAACTTTGACATTGATCAAGGATACTTGTAAAATTGTAAAGGCTCTTCATGAAAAAGTATTAATTCCTGATGAATTTCCATTAGATGATGAAAAAACCTATGAACTTTTTCAACGTGGAGAAACGGTTGGTATTTTTCAGTATGAATCACCGGGAATGCAAAAACATTTAAAAGCATTGAAACCTACTGAATTTGCCGATTTAATTGCCATGAATGCCTTGTACAGACCGGGACCAATGGAGTACATTCCACTATTTATCCAGCGGAAGCATGGTATTGAAGCTATAGAATATGACCTTCCTGTAATGGAAGAGTCTTTAAAAGAAACTTACGGCGTTACGGTATATCAAGAACAAGTAATGTTACTTTCGCAGAAAATTGCAGGCTTTACAAAAGGTGAAGCTGATGTACTTCGTAAAGCGATGGGTAAAAAGATTATTGCCTTATTACAACAGCTCAAACCCAAGTTTATTGAAGGCGGAAAAAAGAATGGACACCCTGAAGAAGTGTTAGAAAAAATATGGAAAGATTGGGAGGCTTTCGCCGAATACGCTTTTAATAAGTCGCATTCAACATGTTACGCTTATATTGCCTACCAAACAGCCTATTTAAAAGCACATTATCCTGCTGAATATATGGCAGCTGTATTGTCTAATAATATGAGAGATATCAAATCGGTTTCTTTCTTTATGGATGAATGCAAGCGTGCAAATATTGAAGTATTGAGTCCTGATATCAATGAATCTTTCTACAAATTTGCAGTGAACAAACAAGGAGCTATCCGTTTTGGAATGGGAGCCATAAAAGGCGTTGGAGCAAGTGCCGTAGAAGGAATTATTTCTGAGCGAAAAGAGAATGGCAATTATAAATCTATTTTTGATGTTGCTAAACGGGTTGATCTAAGAGCTGCTAATAAAAAATCTTTTGACGGACTCGTATTAGCCGGTGCTTTTGATTCTTTTGATGATACACATAGATCTCAATATTTTGAATTAGATGAAAGAGGGCAGACCTTTATAGAAAGAGCTATTCGTTTTGGTAATAAATTTCAAGAAAATGCTAATTCCGCGCAGGTTTCACTATTCGGAGAAACTTCTGAAGTGCAATTTGAAGAACCTAAAATTCCTGAAAGTGAACAATGGGGGGTCATGGAAAAATTAGCCAAGGAGAAAGAAGTTATCGGAATGTATATTTCCGGACACCCGTTAGACGATTACAAAACTGAAATGAAGTATTTCTGTAATGCACCTATCAATGTTTTTAATGATTTGAACAATCTGTTAAATAAAGACCTAACTATTGGTGGTATTGTTACTGATGTTCAGCATAGAATTTCAAAAAACGGAAAAGGTTGGGCAGCATTTACTATTGAAGATTATTCAGAAGCTCATGAGTTTAGAATGTTTGGCGAAGATTATTTAAAGTTCAAACATTTTTTAATTCCGAATTCTTTTTTACATATTAAGATGTCTGTCCGTCCGGGATGGAGAGAAGGTGATATACGTATACAATTCAACGGAATACAAATGTTGCAAGACGTGTTAGAAGCTTTGGCAAATAAGTTGACCTTGCAGTTAAATATTTTAGAATTAGACGATAAAAAGGTAGGTGTTATTGAAGAAATTTTAAATGACCATTCAGGGAAAGATCTCTTAAATTTTGTAGTGTATGATATGGAAGAACAGTTAAAATTACATATGCCTAGCCGAAATTCTAAAGTAAAAATATCGCAAGATTTGTTAAATGAGTTAGACACGAAGGAGTTGAAATATAAATTGAATTGACACAGAGTGTCATCCTGAACTTGTTTCAGGATCTCATTGTGAGGTCTTTAAATTTCATCTGTATTTTTCAAAAAAAGCATTAATTTTTGTTGCAATGTCATTGAAGTCTGCACCAACTAAATCATGTCCCACATTAGGGTATAATGTATATTCTACAGGAACATTTACTGTTGTTAACTTGTCTCTTAAACGTGTAGCTTGGCTTACAGGAATTAACTCATCAGCACCACCATAAAATAAAATTGTAGGAGCATCCAGCGCATCAATATGGGTTATCGGACTTGCGTTTTCATATAAAGTAGGATTGTTCTGAAAAGTATCCCCTAAAAATTGTTCTCCAACTATTTGAAATTGCAGATTTTGAGAATTTATATAGGCAGGATCTAAAAAGTCCGTCGGTCCTACAATAGAACACACTGCTTTTACATCATGATTTGTATCCGTTAGATATGTATATAAAAGCGATAAATGTGCACCGGCACTTACACCAATAAAGAAATAGTTATTAGAGATCTGATAATCCTCTTTTTTAGCTTCTAACTCTGAAATTAAAGATGATAGATCATTTATTTGAGTTGGATGTTGGTTGGTCGTTGCTGTTACTAAACGATAATTAGTATTTACAACTGCAAATTCCGGTGAATTACTTCGTGCGATTGATACTAATAAATTCATATCAGCTTTATCACCGGCAGACCAGAACCCACCATGAACTATAATAATTACAGGCGTATCGGTAGTTCTATCTTTAGGTAAATAAATATCATAATCTTGTTTAGCTTCATTTCCGTAAGTCTCATTTAAAAACTGAGTTGCTTCTAATGAAGTTGGTACTGTTGGGTCAGGATCACTTGAACAAGATTGTAAAAATAAGATAATGCTTAAAAAAAGTAATTTTGATGTTTTATATAACATTGAGGTAGTTTTTTTGATTTGTAATTAAGCATCAAAGTTTATGCCAAGTAAAAAGAGTTTTGTATTGAAAATTAATCAAAAAAATTGTCAGGATTAAATGGTAGTTCATCATCAGGGTCATAATCATCGTAGTTTACACCGGGCGGATTAAATAAACCCCAACGGTCAATGGTATAATCCCATTCATCAAAAGTTTTTACCCATTCAGCAAATAGAACGCGAAATTCTTCAATTTCATTTCGTAAAAGTTGTAAAAAATCATCTTCCTGATAACCACAGAGCTGTAATCCTGAACAACTGGTTAAAATTTCGCGAGTTGCTTTTCTTATCAAGGCTGCATTTTCCATTCTAATATCATAAATATCGGCTGATTCTGCGCCGGATATTTTAGCTGGAATGATATAAGAGCTTTCTATAATAAGACGTGCATAGCTTTCAAGCATCTCGCCTTCAGCTTCATCAAGTTCATCATAATCATCTTTAGAAATTGTACTGCCAATTTTACTGCCTAGTTCCATGATTTCCCATGCTTTTTTATAGACAGGCATTTGTACAATTTCTTCGTGTGATTTTCCTTCAATATCGTCGTCGTCAAACATATGGTAAGTTTTCTCCTATCTTTTATTAGTTATTTTAACGTCTTTTTTTTAAAGTTAGTACCTATTTGTGGAAAAAACTATAGAATGATTAGAGGCGAAATATTGTAGTGAAGAGCTAATAATAATGATAATCAGTGATTTATGTTATTTCTTCCTTTTCGACTTCGCTCAAGATAAACTACGGCAGGAATCCAGACTTTACCTGTTTCTAGATTCCTGCTCTTGTCACGCTCCTCCTGAGGCGGGCAAGAATGACAAAATAAAAAAACACCCCTAATAAGCTCCGCTTGGTATCTTCAATAAAAACATATTTTCACCTCAATAACCCTCAAGGGGATAGTCCTTCTAAGGTTCTTTATTATTGTCCCCTTGAGGGGACTTTAGGGGTGTGATTATCAATTAACTAGAACTCTAATTCCTTCACTATGACTACTAAATTCAGGAGCATACATACTTTGTATGGTTGTGATACCGTTGGAGAAATCACCTTTATTATTGACCCGTAGATCATATTCAAATACATAAACACCTTTAGGTAAATGGTCAAAAAAGAAATTGGTAGCAGCATCTTTGGTACTTTCGTAATAACCTAGTCCGTCTTGATATTTATACCGAGATAGTACATTTATAGGTTCAAAACCAGCAGCACGCATGTCTTTCATATGTACAAATTCCATTGTTCTATCTACTCTTAATTCAATACGTACTTTAACTAGATCACCTAATTTCAATTGGGCCTTATCGCTTATAACAGATAGTTTTTCACCTTTGTCTGTATTGGTTTTTAAAAATAGTTTCTTCTTTAATTTCAACGGAGTTTCTGCTGAAGTTATCTTGTCTAGATCTTCGAAATATTGCCAGTATAATGCTCCCCAAGCAATACCATCCGATTTTTTACTGAGTTTTACAGTTGCCATTTCAGGTGTAATCTCAGTACCTGTCCACGATGTTTTAAAATAACCTGTACCGGCTTCTACTTTACTGTCTTCTAGTTGTAACGGATCAATTTTTTGATTACCAACTGTAATATCCACAAAATCGGTTACCTCTAGCCAATCTGTACCTTGTAGTAATAATGCATAAACGGCTTCTGTGGTTGCTTTGGTAGTTTTCCAACGATTGGTTTGTTTATTCTTTAATAACCAGATTTTCAAGTTATCAATGGTCTCAGTATCACCTTCCACTTCGGTAAATGCTTCAATTAATAGTGCTTGTGTTTCGATTGGAGCTTGATACCAATACCAACTGGCTGTGTTGCTTTTCCAATACATACCGAGTTCATCACTTGTAATGCTATTTTCTTTTAATGAAGTAATTACTTTATCTGCAAAAGCAGTATTATTATTTCTTTTGGCGATTAAGGCAATCATTCCTTTGGCATATAAATTACGATCTAACCAGAATTTATAGGTCTGATTTGTATAATAATCTACTGCTTTTTGAACCTTTTTAGACATCTCGACTGCGCTCGATGTGACACCATTTTTTTGATAAAAACTACGCATATACAAATACTGAACCTGAAAATGACTTGTATGGTTTCTGGCTAAAAACTCTTTTTCTTTTTTGATTCCCACAGCCTTATTTTTTTCTTTTTCTCTAATTTTTTTTGCTTGTTTTAATAAGTCATTATAATCGTCTAAAATTTCATCGTCTAAAAAATGAACTGCTTTGTTTACCATAGACGTTTCGACTGCGCTCAACGGGACACCAAGTTTTTGAATGTGACCGAAGCCGGAAGCAATATGTTGTGTGATATATCTACTAGGGTAATGAGCACCTTTAAACCATGGGAAACCACCATTAGACATTTGCATTTGTTGTAATTTTCGAACAGCAGATTCTAATTCATTTTTCATTTTATTCAAATCGAATAATAATGCAATACGTTTTTTCTGTTCGGTTTCAGATTGCGCATCGCGTAACCAAGGCGTTTCTTGAATAATCATTGATTTTAACTCTTGGTTTTTCTCCAAACTAGAAAGTAAGACATCAGAATTCTTCCATTGATTGAATACTTCTTGAATACGTGGATTAGAATTCGCAATATGACTTGCCAATGCATTGGCATAATAGCGCGAAAATGTTTGCTCAGAACATTCATAAGGGTATTCCATTAAATAGGGTAGTGCCTGCACTGCATACCAAGCCGGATTTGAAGTTACTTCTAACGTTAGCTTATGATTTTTCAACGTTGTTGAAGTGTTATTTTTCAGCTTATCCAACGTAAATGTCTTTGTTTGATTTGAACGCAACCACATTGGCAGTGTTTCAGTAACTAACATTCTATTAGAAAGTACTGGTAAGGCATTTTCTTCACCATCAGTAAAATCACCGGCTTTGGCAAGGATCTTATATTTTACGGCTTGTACATCATCAGGAATTTGGAGTGTCCAACTAACATTTGTGTTTCCTTTGGCATTAACTGTAAAACTCACCTTCCCCTTCTGCCCTTCGGACATCTTCCCCAAAGGGGAAGAACCACTCTTGATGGATAACAATTTATTAGTAATTTCTTTATTTGTTATTGCATCATATAAAACCAACTGTGCAATTCCACTCAAACTGTTGTCTGTTAGATTGGCAATTTTAGAAGCGATGGTAATTTTGTCTCCTTGACGTAAAAAACGAGGTGGATTCGGTAACACCATCAACTCTTTTTGAGTAACTGCTGTCAATTGTTTAGTAGTAGCTGCCATGTCTTTGGTGTGTGCCAATAATTGTAATTTCCATCTGGTTAAACTCTCTGGTGCTGTAAAGTTAAAACTCACATTACCCTCTTTATCCGTTTTTAAATGTGGAAAGAAAAATGCAGTTTCTTGTAGGTTTTTACGGGCTGCAATGCTTTTTAGAGAGCCGTCTATGAGTTGAGGATTTTCTGCAGTATCCTTTTTATCTTGAACCAAGCCTTCTGAATCTGATTCAACGGAATCAGCAGCGTAACCTAAAGCCTTGTTTTCTCTTTTTACCCCTTGAGCTGTAACGACAACTTCTTCTAACGCTGATGATTCATTAGCGACCCCTTCTATTGCCATTGGTTGAGCTAAATTTTTCGCCCTATATAATCTACCTCCATATCCAAAACTTAATCCAAACCAATTCAATTGGTCATAATGTTGATTTGAAAAGCTATAATAGTGCTGACGTTTTTGATGTATATTAAAATTAGCATTTCCAAAACTATGACCGGCATTACTTCGGTTATTGGAATAATAATATTGTTGGTAAATAGGATTGAAATCCCACTGATGTGGTTTAAACTGATCTAATGATGCGTCATACATTGATGCCAATAACTCTGCAGCTATTTCATCACCCTTAGTACCTTTGAGTTTAAAACTCCATGTTTCGTCTTGTCCGGGTTGTAGTTTATCTCTAAACGTAGTGGTTTCAATCGATAATTCATGGTTAGGGTATGGTACGCTGATGTTTTGTGTTCCACTACCAAAACTATTATAATTTACCCATTGATAATGAATGGCAAATCCGCCAACATCTTTCTGGTTCACAGGAATGCTTATCGTTTTAATATTATTAGACAATCTAATAATTTGAGTATCTATAATTGTATGATTTTTTTCGACAGTAACTGTTACAGTAATGTCTTTGGAAGCTGAACCAATATTGAGTTTCACAAACTCATTTGGTTGATACTCATTTTTATCAGTTTTAATAGAGAATAACTGACTGTCAGCAATCGTTTTATCCTTGTCGCTAAACACGTTAAAGTGTTGTTCGTCCTTTACGTCTTGTTTGAATTTATCTTTACATGCTAAGACTACTATGTATTTGCCGGAAGTCCACTTTTTGATATTACCTAGTTTGATTTCTTTAGATTTTCCGGTATCAAAATCAGATTCAAAAACCAATGCTCCTTTTTCCCAATTATTGGCATCATTTTCACTTTTATAAGCTTCGTTCGGAAATAATTTTTTGAATTCATCCTTTGAAAACTCCTGATAATCAGGAGCAGTCCATGGTCGTTTACGTAGCACATTTGATGGTGCTTTGAGCTTATAAATTTTGATATTTCCTTTGGTAGCAACAAATTCTCCGTTCAAGTTATTGGTACTGATATCCAGTTTATGATCTTTTATAGCTTTATCAAGTTTATCGGCAACACTTACAGTTGCTTCTAATGCATGGTAGCCAATTCTAACGGTTGTCTCTGTACTTCGGGTTTCACCGTTGATATCCGTTATATCTGCAAACACTTTATAATTAAATGTAGGTTGTGTTTCCTTTTTTATAGATAGATCAGGAATTGCTTCAAAAGTAATTTCAAAATTACCGGAGGCATCTGTAACACTTTCACCATGTGTTATTTCTAATTCATCTGACGAAATAGAAGGACGATAATACCAATACCATTTAGGGTATTGCGCCGTACGAACTACACGGTACGAAACTTTGGCATCTGTAATCATACTTCCTGCATAAGCAGTAGCTGTGCCTTTTACCGTAATGCTATCATTTAATTTATAGGTTTCGGTTACAGGTTTAAATTCAGCTTCAAACTTCGGACGCTTGTATTCTTCTACAGAAAAATAATGACTACCATTATGGGTTTCAATGGTAAATTGTCCTGTTAATCCGGAAGATGGTAATATGAATTCTCCACTAAATGAACCAAACTCATTGGTTGTAAAATCAAGCGTTTTTATGTTTTGATAGTTTACATCTTTAAGTGTAATACTTACTTTTTTATTTTCAACGCTATTGGCTTTATTATTTTTTGAATTGACAACAATACCTTTAAAATAAACCACTTGTCCGGGCCTGTAAATACTTCTGTCTGTAAATAAATAGGTATTTGTACTTGAATAATTTTTGTTATTATGATTTCTATATAATTTATTCAGGTAAAAATTACCGAAAACGGCTTTATCTTTTTCGTGACTAACTGTAACAACAACATTAGAATGCCGTTGCTTTGCAGAAAAAGAAACCTGCCCTTTACTGTTAGTTGTAAGAGTTTTGTTGATCAATTTATTATATCTACCAGTATCATAATTTTTTATATGAACGGTTGCACCGGCTATTGGATTCCCGGTATTTCGATTTACAACTTGGTAGTTATAACTACCCGAATTTTTATTTTCAATTAGAGTAAGGTCAGTTACTTGAATAAAACTATAGCCATAGGTATTTTCGCTAGTAGCATCTTTTATTGTTGATGCAAAGATCATATAATTACCTTGCGTTAATGTAGGTATTGACACTTCAGTTTTATGTTGCTGATAATCTTTTTCATTAATAAGTTTAGCTTCCCAGATTTTAATGGTTTTCAGTTTATTGATAAAAGCAATTTTAGCAGAGTCATTATAAATTTGGGATAACTTTCTTTGTTGCTTTTTGGTAATTTTTAAAGCCTTGAAATATAATTGATCTGTATTTTTATAATTAACTAAGATTCGCGACGGTGAATTGATAGGGACAAATTTTTCTGAGGTAAGTTGTAATGACTTATTTAAAATCTGACTTTGTAAACTTTTACACTTTTCTGTTCCGGTTGAAACAGGGAATTTTTTTATGGCTTCTTCACATATTTGCAAAGCTTCTTTACGTTTCCAATGATTGTCTTCTTTTTCTAAAGGAACATAACTATTAGCTTGTTCGTTTAGAAGTAATGCAATTTTATAATCTATCTCAGTAACTATTTTATCATTTAGATAGGTTGCTTTCAGTTCTTGTAGTGTTTTTAAATATACATCATCTTTATCATTAAAAACAGCATTGTTTCTTGCAAAATCTAAGCGGTCTAAGGTCAACACTACTAAGGCTGTTGGATTCTTGTCCTTTAAATGAAACAGTGTTAGGTTTCTATAAATATATAAAGCATGTAATTGCTGAGATAAACTGTCTTTGGTATTTAACTCTGTCTTTACAAGCTCAGCATTTGTACTTAGTAATTGAGGATTGTCAATTTCGAATTTATAGGAAGGTCTTTTTAAATTACGTTCATCATTTTTATAAAAATCGATAGCTCTATGTGCTAAAAAATCATATACTGTAGGTCTGTATATTTTTGAATCTTTCTGAAGATGTAATATATCTTTAAATTGACTTAGATCTGCTTGTTGCGTTTGTAAAGCATTTTCTAATGACCTTTGATAATGTAGATGTGTCTCTTCGAAAATAGTTTGTAGATCCCATGTTCTGAAATCAGTTAAGTCGACTTTTTCTGAAGTACTTGTACGATTGTAAAATTTCCATCTGTTTTGTTGAAAATACTGCCAGTATAAGTCAGCTAAAATGCTTTCTAATATGTTTTTTGAAGGAAATTTAGCGTCAGCTATTTCACTTTTTATTTCATTAATAATATTTAGTTGTGCATCTTCTTCTAAGGTCAAAGCATACTTTGATTTGTATAATAGTGTCTTAATGAGTTGCGGACTATTCTTAGTTCTCTTTGATTTTTTATAGATTTTTTCTACTTCTGCTAAAGCCGATTTAGGTAAGCCTTTAGATTCAAATTGTTTAACAATTTTCCACTGTTCTTTATAAGCATCATACTTGTCTGATTGTGCTTTTGAAGTGGTAGAAAATAGAAGAATCATTCCTAAAATTATAATTGATTTTTGCATAACATATTTTTTATTCTAACAAATTACAACCAAAAGAACTGAAACTACAATTAATAATGAGTGAATAGGTTCTCTTTTTTGGTAAAACACTCTTTTGAATGAGTTAAGGCTAAAATTACAAATCTCAAATTACAAATTGCAATTTTATATAATAATTATCTTGGAGTTTCATTTGATTGTTTTGTATTTTTGAACTTTATAATCGTCATTGCGAATCCCGAGTAATCGGGATGTGGCAATCTGTTTATTGAGATAAACATGCTTTAATCTGTCTTGAGTGCTTCAACTGTGCTCAGCATAAGTTTGGTAGAAAGGCTCGTTATGACGTAATCTAGTCTAAATGAAAATACATTTTATTGCCATTGGCGGAAGTGCCATGCACAACCTTGCATTGGCTTTACAACAAAAAGGATACCAAATAACAGGAAGTGATGATACCATTCATGAACCTTCAAAATCACGTTTAGAAGCAAAGGGTTTATTACCAGAGGGGTTTGGATGGTTCCCTGAAAAGATACATTCAGAGTTAGATGCTGTTATTTTAGGAATGCATGCTAAGGTGGATAATCCTGAACTGCTAAAAGCACAGGAATTAGGATTGACAATTTATTCATATCCTGAATTTTTATATGAGCAGTCAAAGGACAAAACACGTGTTGTTATTGGTGGTTCGCATGGTAAGACTTCAATTACTTCAATGATCTTACATGTACTACATTACCATGATAAGGAAGTTGATTATATGGTAGGTGCGCAATTAGATGGTTTTGATACTATGGTACATTTAACCGAAGAGAACGAATTTATGGTATTGGAAGGGGATGAGTATTTAAGTTCACCTATTGACCGTCGTCCGAAATTTCATTTATATAAACCAAATATTGCTTTATTGAGCGGAATTGCTTGGGATCATATCAATGTTTTTCCAACATTTGATAATTATCTGGAACAGTTCAGAGTTTTTATTAAAAAGACGACCAATGGAGGTATTTTGGTCTATAACGAAGAAGATGAAGAAGTAAAAAAGATAGTGGAAGAGAGTTCACACCCTATTAAAAAATACCCTTATCGTACTCCAACTTATACTATTGAAAACGGAACCACTTTTTTAGATACATCTGACGGAAAGCTACCCTTAGAAATTTTCGGGAAACATAATTTACAGAATCTTGCTGGGGCAAAATGGATTTGCCAACACATGGGTATAGATGAAGATGATTTTTATGAAGCGATTAGCAGTTTTACAGGAGCCAGTAAACGATTAGAAAAAGTTGTAGAAAACAAATCTACAGTAATTTTTAAAGATTTTGCACATTCACCAAGTAAAGTGGAGGCGACAACCAATGCTGTTAAAGAACAATATCATGATAGAACAGTATTGGCTTGTTTAGAATTGCATACTTATAGTAGTTTGAATGCTGAATTTTTAAAAGAATATAAAGGTGCTTTACATGCAGCTGATAAAGCAGTCGTTTTTTATTCGCCACATGCGGTGGAAATTAAAAAATTAGAAAAAGTTACTGCAGCACAAATTGCCAATGCTTTTGAAAGGGATGACCTAATTATTTATACAGACCCAAAAAAGTTCAAAGCCTTTTTATTTTCACAGAATCTAGAGAATACAGCATTACTTTTAATGAGTTCGGGTAATTATGGTGGGTTGAATTTTGGGGAAGTTGAGGGTTTGTTAAATTAAGATATAATGAACACCCCTAAAGTCCCCTCAAGGGGACAATAATACAAAGTGGCTTAGAAGGATTGTCCCCTTGAGGGGACTTTAGGGGTGTTTGTAAAAATTAAAAGTCCTTCCCTTTGGATTAACGAGGTTAAAACATTGTTTTAACCGAAGTTACCGAGCGAAGCTTTATTTAGGATGGGCTAATCTTCACTAACCTTTAACACCAATTTCCCCATTTTTTCTCCGGAAAAAAGTCTTAAAAAAGTTTCATGAAAGTTTTCAATACCTTCATAAATATCTTCTTTAGATTTTAATTTGCCTTGCATCATCCATTGCCCCATTTGTTGTGCTGCTTTTCCATAATCTTTAGCATAATCAAAAACGACCATACCTTTCATAGATGCTCTACTAACCAACAATGATAAATAATTTGCCGGTCCTTTTACTGCAGTTGTGTTATTGTATTGCGAAATGGCTCCACAGATCACAATTCTTGCATGCATAGCTAATCTACCTAGTGCTGCATCTAAAATTTCACCACCAACATTATCGAAATAAACATCTATCCCTTTAGGGAAGTATTCTTTTATTTTTGCTTTGATATCATCATTTTTATAATCTATCGCTCCATCAAAACCTAAAACATCAACTAAATATTTACATTTGTCTGCCCCGCCGGCAATACCAATTACTTTACAATTCTTAATTTTTGCTATTTGTCCAACCACACTTCCTACAGCACCGGCAGCGCCTGAAACTAATACTGTGTCACCTTCTTTGAGTTCGCCCACTTCTAAAATTCCGAAATAAGCGGTCATTCCCGGCATTCCTAATGTACCTAAATATATAGGTAATGGAGCTAATGAAGGGTCAACTTTATGATAGCCTTTACCATCAGTAACAATATATTGTTGAACACCTGTCTGACCATAAACATGGTCACCTTCTTTAAAATCGGGGTTATTTGATGTGATGACTTTGCCAACACCACCGGCTCTCATTACTTCATCAATTTGTACCGGAGGAATGTATGATCTGGTATCATTTAACCATCCGCGCATGGCAGGGTCTAATGAAATATATTCACATTTTATTAAAAATTCACCTTCTTTTAGTTCAGGAATGTTTGATTCAATTAATACCCAAGTGTCTTTATTCGGTAAACCTACAGGTCTTTTTTTTAGTACTAATTGTTTGTTTTGTGCCATAATTATTTTGTTGTTTATTTTCTGAAAAATAACCCTTCAACAAGCTTTGTCTGCTATCTTCGATACAAAAATACATTTTTGTATTTCGGTAATGCTCAGGGAGACATTCGAATTGTGATGAAGAGATCTCATTGATTAGAATTCTCTAAAAGTCCTTCCCTTTGGGAAGGATTTAGGATGGGCTTATTCTTTATACCCAAATCTACGCAATTGATTTTTATTATTGCGCCAATCTTTATTGACTTTTACATAGAGTTCTAAAAAGATCTTTTTACCAAAGAATTTTTCTAAGTCTTTTCTTGCTTCAGTACCTACGCGCCTTAGAGCAGATCCTTTATGACCAATGATGATTCCTTTTTGAGAATCGCGTTCAACCATAATTATAGAACGGATTTTAATTATTTTTTCTTCTTCATTAAATTCTTCTGTTTCAATTTCTACTGAATAGGGAATCTCTTTTTTGTAATGCATTAGTATCTTTTCACGAATAGCTTCATTTACAAAAAAACGTTCAGGCTTATCTGTCAATTGATCTTTAGGATAAAAAGCAGGGGACTTAGGTAATAATTCAATAATCTTTTCGAAAACAGTAGTGACATTAAAATTTTCTAAAGCAGAAATTGCATAAATAATTGCATTAGGTACTTTTTCTTGCCAGTATACTATCTTTTCTTCTACTTCCTCTTGCGAGGATTTGTCAATTTTATTAATCAGTAACAGTACCGGAATTTTGGAGTTGGTTATCTTATTAAAAAAAATTTCATCTTTCAATTCCTTTTCGCCAATTTCAACCATGTAGATCAAAATATCAGCATCTTCAAAAGCAGACTTGACAAAGTCCATCATAGAAGATTGCAGCTCATAGGCAGGTTTTATAATTCCCGGAGTATCAGAAAATAAAATCTGAAAATCATCACCATTAACAATACCTAGAATACGATGTCGTGTAGTTTGTGCTTTTGAAGTTATAATTGACAAACGCTCTCCTACAAAAGCATTCATTAATGTTGATTTACCAACATTAGGATTTCCGATAATATTTACAAATCCGGCTTTGTGTTCTGACATAGATAATTGTATTGTTTACAAAAATAGGTAAAACTTTGTGCATTTGTACTTTCAGCTTTGGTTAAAACAATAAATTATCCAACATCCAACATCCAACATCCAACATCCAACATCCAGCATCCAGCATCAATGCATTGAAAAGCCCAGTATCAAGTATAGAACTGTTGTAATAACACCACCAATTAAAGCGTAGGGTAATTGCGTTCTTACATGATCAATATGATCACTTGCTGATGCCATTGATGAGATGATAGAAGTATCAGATATTGGTGAACAATGATCGCCAAAAATACCTCCACCTAAGGTTGCAGCAATAACTAAGGTTAAATCAGAACCATGCGTGTTTGCCATCGGAATTGATATTGCCAACATAATAGCAAAAGTACCCCAGGAAGTTCCTGTAGAAAAAGCAATAAACGAACTAATTATAAACACGACTGCAGGTAAAAATTCAGGTGATAGCCAATCTTTAGACCAGTTGGCTACAAATTGTCCGGTACCTAATTCATTACAAGCATTACCAATAGCAAAAGCGAGAAGCATTAGCAAAGCTAAAGGCATGAGTTCACTTATTCCTTTTAAAACCAGATCAACCATTTCTTTGGTTTTCATAATTCCTTGTGCACGATATAAGATCATGGCTACAATTAAGGAGGCGATTACTGCATATAATACCGAAGATGAGCCTGAGCCTTTACCAATAGCTTGAGACAGATGATTGCCAAAAGAAGAGTAGTTTTCAACTTTATTCCATCCTGTATAAGCCAAATTTATGGGCATCATAAGTACCATAGTCAATAACGGTATCACCATATTATATGATTTTGCCTCAATACCTTCCTTTGGTTTAAAGGATGTAATGGTTTCAGATATCATTGGTTTAGATCCGTCATTTAATAGTTTTCCGGTTTCTCTAGTCCTTTTTTCGGCTTTGGCCATAGGACCAATATCTTTTTTAAATATAATGACTATAAATACGAAGAGGATGGCCAAAATAGGGTAGAAGTTATATTTTATTGAAGATAATAACATTGAAAAAGGATTCTCAATATCATAGGTAAGTAATAAACCCATAATAAAAGCACCCCAGGCATTCATTGGTATTAATATGGAAGAAGGAGCAGAGCTGGAATCTGCGATATAGGCTAATTTTTCTCTAGGAATTTTTAATTTGTCAAAAATAGGTCTGTATAACGTGCCAACAGTTAAAGAACTGATACTAGTTTCTACAAAAAGTAATAAACCGGTTATTGTAGCCAACAATTGTACAACGACTCTACTATAACCACTTTGTTTTTTTTCAAAATAATCAATTAATTTATTGACTCTATTTATAAACCCTTCAACTCCTTTTGAATATTGAATAAATAACAAGAGAGCACCAACCAAAGCACTAAACATAATAGTTCGTGTTTGCCCCGGATCTTTAAATACATTGACCATACCTTCTATTGTAGCTAAAGTACCATCTAAAAAATTCCAACCGTTAATAATTACCCAAGCAAACCAAATACCAAAAACCAAGGCGACATATACTTGCTTAGTTCTTAAAGCAAGGATGATTGCTATAATTGGTGGTAAAATAGAAAGGAATCCGTAATTGTCCATATTGAAGGTTATATTAAGTAGGAATTATTATTTGGATAAATATATAAAAACAATTGGACTTGGTCATTATTTTAAAAAGAACTCAAAAAATGGAAGTATCTAGTGTTAAGTTAAGCATAAACTAACAGCCCAAGTTTCGTTCTTTTTCTTTTTTCTTTTGTTAAAAAAGGCTCACGTAGCCAAGCTATGCTTACATTTTTTAACTTCATAAAAATAAAAAAATAACTTCAACTTAACCGTCATTTTATACTTAATTTAACACTAGAAGAAAATCAAGACTGTATTGCCGGTGAAATTATGAAAGGGATTAAAAAACCTTTTGAATGCCCAGAATTTGGTAAAAAATGCAAACCTACCAATCCGCTTGGAGCACCAATGGTAAGTACCGAAGGTGCTTGTGCAGCGTATTTTCATTATTCGGGTTTGGTGGAGAGTTAAGGTTCAACGATTAAAAATAATTTAACCCCGTAAATTAGGAATTTAATTCCTATTTAGCGGGGTTATTTTCATTGAATAATACAAAAATATTAGTATAGTTAATAAATATTATGTATATTTAATCCTGTAAATTAGGAATCTAACTCCTATTTAGCGGGGTTATTTAATTACAATAGCAATGAATATTAAAAGAAAATTAACTAACAAAATAAAATACAGCCTTAAAAATATTGCTGTAACAGCAATTATTGGTGCAAGACAAGTTGGAAAAACAACGCTATCTAAACATATATACTCATTACAGATAGGAACCCGAAAAATTGGGTTTAATGATTTGGAAATTATCGGTTAATCTATTTTCGAATTCATCATTTATCCAAATTTGATTATCAAGGAAATCAATCACTTTAGCT
>JAKISU010000036.1 GCA_021648445.1 Flavobacteriaceae bacterium | reverse complement strand
CGTAAGTTTATCACTGTTTTCAAAATATATAAAATATTGATTATCAATATAATATACGAAAAATAAATATGAAAAACAACAAATCAAAGTTCCGAATTACAACAATTTATAAGGATAAATTCGAGAAAATCAAAATAGTTTTAGATGCGTTTGCCCTGAACATTAAGAGAATTAGAAGCCGATAATTTAATTAAACGGAAAGCATATCCTGAAATACCACCCAAAGTCGAATATTCCCTTTCTGAAGAGGGAAAGGAACTAATTCCTTTTATCGACTACTTACGAGAATGGGGCGAAAAACAAATCGTAAAAATTAAGAAATGATGATTAGTAAAAAACATCAAAAAATCCTTAAATTTCCCAATAATCCACACTTATAGCAACAATTTTTTGCATAAATAACGACATTACAAATCAAAATAGTCAACTCTACTTTTTTTAAAAAAAGGGGGAAAACATCCTTTGAATTTCTCATTTAAAATGGCTAACTTCGTTTACTTGTGCTGGACTTGTTTCAGTATCAGTGGATATAGTTCTCTTGTGCTGTCCCGATAGCTATCGGGATTGTTTCAGTATTAAAACGCAACCATATCTTTACGTTAGCTGTTATTAAAATAAGACATGGAAACGAAAAAAATAGATAAAGAAGTAATTGACGAGTTGTTTGTGACTATTCCGACAGGAACTGTTGATATGAGAGACGACAGAACAAAAGATGCTTGGTCTGTTGACATAGATTGCTTTGAACTCTCTAAATTCCCAATAACGCAGGAATTATATAGAGCAATAACTGACGAGAATCCATCGACATTCAATGGAGACAAATTGCCTGTTGAGACAGTTTCTTGGATTGAAGCGGTGAATTTTTGTAATAGATTATCTGAATCTTTAGGGAAAGACAAATGCTATAAGATTGACTTAGCAACTGAAAAAGTAACCTTGAATGCAAGAGCAAATGGATTTCGATTACCAACAGAAGCTGAATGGCAGTATGCCTGTCAAACGAGAACTAAAGGTAATAGGTACGGAGAATTAAATGAAATTGCCTGGTTTAAAGACAACTCCAATAATCGAACTCAAGAAGTTGGACAAAAGAAACCTAACGAATGGGGACTTTATGATATGTTGGGTAATGTTTGGGAATGGTGTTCAGACATATATGACGAAACTGTTTACGGAACATATCGTGTTTTTCGTGGAGGTGGTTGGTGCGACCAAGAAAGGAGTGTTATGGCGACAACTCGAAGAAGAAGTCATCCTTTCTCGTTCAAAATTGACGACTTGGGATTCAGAATAGCAACTAACTCGAAAAAATAAAAAAACAACAGCTAACAAAACCTATACGTAATGCGGGTTTTCTGCTAAACGAAAGGTCAGTGCATTTAATGAAATCCGCCAATACTTTAATTTGGTATTTAAAGTGAATAAATTAAAAACAAAATATAAACTCTTGGTCATGTGCAAATTTGAAAACTCCGCTTTTCAAATCCTGCACTACGCATAGCTGGGTCGATAAACGAACCCGCTACCCCAACTTTAACATATTCTTTTTAAAAAGGCGAATAGAAATTAGGGTCATTACAAGTCCTATAACCAATAAAACTCCAATTTTAGGTAAAATGTCTATCAATGGTAAATTGCGCCAAAAAATATCGAAAAACCCTTGAATTCCCCAATAATT
This sequence comes from Flavobacteriaceae bacterium, assembly GCA_021648445.1. Classification (GTDB taxonomy): domain Bacteria; phylum Bacteroidota; class Bacteroidia; order Flavobacteriales; family Flavobacteriaceae; genus Aureibaculum. The sequence goes on along the minus strand of JAKISU010000036.1, from coordinate 22,064 downwards.
GAGGCTTACCACAGCAATTTTTTGCATAATTGCAGGCATTACAAACAATGGTATCATACTTCCGCCAATGGCAGACATTAACAAAATAATGATCGTACTCAACCCTTGTAATTGTTGGCGTGTCTTTGCAACAGCAACTAAAAATATTCCAAAGCTTGATACTGCAAAAGCAATGGATAATACTAAAATTACTAATGAAGGGATATCTTTAAAAATAAGCAAGCCAAATGCTAACCAAGCAAATATCAACATCACTACTAATTGTAAAATCGACAATACCAATGCTGTACCCATTTTAGCAAATAAGATATCAGTTGGTTTTACCGGTGCATATAATAACCGTTTTAAGGTACCTGCTTCTTTTTCGTCTAATAAACCTCCGCCAATGGTAGTAATACTAAAAAGTAACATCATGATAGCTGTTCCTGCAACAGCTTGAATCAGCCCTATATTACCTTTTTTAATATCTTCTTTTACCATGGCTGTCATTTTTAATTCCATAGTGTTTTTGGTGGTATTACCGGTATTTATATCTGTTACTATTTTACTCTTCATCTGTTTACTTAAACCCGAAAAATTGTTGTCTAGATATGTATTCATTCTCGTTTCTCCAATATTACTCATCAATTCTTGCATTAATACTGATTGTATCATACCCATTTCAATTTCTCTGGCAGCATCGTATTTTAACTCCATAGGCAATTGCCCACCGGAATTAATAGCCTTTTGAAATCCTTTTTCGAAAATCAGAATGCCAACAGCTTTTCCTTTTTTTATCAATTCTTCTCCTTTTGTAATCTCAGTAGACACCAAATGCAAGCTTGCCAGTGTATCTAATCTGGCAATGATGTTTTTAGATGCTGTGGTCTGATCTAAATCTGCCAATAATAATTCTATGGGTTTTGATTTACTGCTACTCCCGCCCATACCTCCAAATGCAAAGGTAAATAGTGAAATTAAAACAATGGGTAATAAAAATGTAAGCAGTACACCTTTTTTATCTGAAAAGAAAAGTTGTAGATCTTTTTTTAAAATGGTAAGTATCATGGTTTTGGTTTTTCTAAATTAACTTTTATATTTATCTATATTTTATCCGTGTTCTATACTCTTTTTTGGGTCAGATGCTGGAAGCTTGATGCTCGAAGTAATACTTCTGTCTTCGGTCTTGTCTCTTGTCTCCTGCATCTTCCGTCTCCAGTCTCCAGTCTCCAGTCTTCGGTCTTCGGTCTTCTATCATTATTAAAAAGAGATTGCCACAGTCATTTCTCGAAACTCCCAAATCACCGGAACGGGAAATGCCTTCGCAAAGACGTAACTGAACTTTGGTTGTTTACTATAAAGTCTGTCATCAGTCTTGTCTCTTCTCTCTTCTCTCTTTTCTTTTATCTTTATTCTTGCCTCTTCAGTCTCCAGTCTCCAGTCTCCAGTCTTCGGTCATCCGTCTTCAGTCTTCTATCATTATTAAAAGAGATTGCCACAGTCATTTCCCAAAACTTCCAAATCATCGGAACGGGAAATGCCTTCGCAAAGACGTAGCTGAACTTTGGTTGTTTGTTATATTAAAGTCTTCCATCTTGTCTCCTGTCTCCTGCATCTTCAGTCTCCAGTCTCCAGTCTTCGGTCTTCAGTCTTCAGTTATTATTTAAAGAGATTGCCACAGTCATTTCCAGAAACTCCCAAATCATCGGAACAGGAAATGCCTTCGCAAAGACGTAGCTGAACTTTGGTTGTTTGCAACGCTCTAAATTCAGTCATCTGTCTTGTTTCTTGTTTCCTACATCTTCCGTCATCTCTTTTTTCTTCGGTCATATTCTTAAAGAGATTGCCGCGTCCTACGTCCTCGCAATGACATAGTTATCCAAACGTTAATCTCTTAGTTGTTTTCCTGTTAAACTTAAAAAGATAGCTTCTAAATTTGCTTTCTTAAATGTCAGGTCTTTTATTTCCATTTCCAACTCATTACAAAGGGTGATAATTCCCGGTAAATTTTTCACATTACTTGCTATACTGATCTTATTATCTATTTGAACAGCATCATGACTTATTTTTTCTTTAAAATTCTGTGCTGTATTTGTTGAAAGTGATTCAAATTCAAGTTCAATGGTTTCTTTTACATTGGTTAGGTTCTGTAATTCCGTTTGTGTGCCTTGAGTAATAATTTTACCGGAATCTATAATAGCAATCCGTTCACATAAACGCTCAACTTCTTCCATATAATGTGTTGTATAGATAATTGTCATGCCTTGTTCATTCAATGTTTCTATCACTTCAAAAATATGGTTTCTACTCTGAGGATCTATCCCTACTGTAGGTTCATCCATAAATAAAACTTTTGGTTGATGCAATATGGCGGCAGCAATGTTTATTCTGCGTTTCATTCCACCGGAATAGGTTTTTATTAAATCTTTTTTTCTGTCTGAAAGTCCGATAAGGTCTAATATAGTATTGATATTTTCTTTTAATTTTTTAGGCGGAATGTCGTATAATTTCCCCCAAAATAATAGATTGTCATAAGCAGAAAGATCTTCATATAATGAAATTTCTTGCGGAACAACGCCAATGAGCTTTTTACAAGCTTTTGAATTAGTCTTAACATCTATGTCGTCAATAAGTATTGTACCGCTATCACTTTGTAAAATTGTACTCAACATATTGATAGTTGTTGATTTTCCTGCACCGTTTGGTCCTAAAAGACCGAATATTTCTCCTTTTTCTATGGTAAAACCGATGTCGTTTACTGCTTGAATTTCGTCAAAGGATTTTGAAAGGTTGTTGACTTGTATCATGTTTATCGTTTTATTTTAATGCTTATTCCTTGTCTTTTTTGTTTAAATTAGTATTGAGATAGTCCCACATTATATTTTGAAATAGTTCTCGATACATCCGCCTTTGGCGGACACTCGAACTGACATTTAGTTTTTTATCAAACTCACGTTCATTATAAGTTGTCTAACTGATTTTTTGTTTTATCGTCACTAATGGTCCAAAAGAAACCTACAAAAAAGAAGCGGTCTGCAGTTGGTAGTATGGCTTGACGTTGAAATATACCATTCAAATCAGGACTATTTGCATAATCATAGCCAAATACATTTTTGAAACCAAATACATTTGAAACCGATATAAATAGTATTTTTTGTTGCGAGATCAGATAACTCCAATTTATACTGACATTATTAAATGACTTTGTTCTACCGTCCATAAATGCCATTGAGTTTGGATTGTCATAAGGTCTGCCACTGGCGTAATTGTAGGTCAAACCTACTTGTGACCTGAGGTCATCTATCCAGTATTTAGTAACCAACGAAGCATTGTGTTTTGTTGCATAACCGGGCATTACTTCTTCTTGAAAATCTTGAAACTTGCGCTTGGTATCTAAATAAGAATACGATAACCAATATTGTAAATTCTTAATGTTCTTACTGTCTTTCCAGAATAGATCTAAACCTTTTGCAAAACCAAATCCTTTATTATTAAAATTGGCTGACGGTTGACCAAATTCTGATTCATATTGTATTAATCTATCATAATCTTTATAGAATAGTTCTGCTCTAAATAATTGTTTGTCCTTTTTATATTGATAATTCAAAATATAATGTGTGGCTTTTTGTAAGGATAAACTTTGCTCAATTTTTAATTCATTATTTTGAGGGGTTTGATAAAAATCACCATAAGCCAATGATAATTGTGCTTGCTTATTCAACTTATAAGCAAACGATATCCGTGGTGAAATTACAGTTTCATCAAATAATACATTGTGCTCAGCTCTTATCCCAAATTTACCTGCAAAATCGTTAGAAAAGAATACATCCGCTTCAGCGAAAGCTGCACCCATCTTATTAGTAAATGAATAGTTGAAATTATTAGTTTGATTGACTATACCATCTTCAGTAAAATAAGTTGATAAAAATTCTGCTCCATAGGTCAATTTAAACCGGTTACTGAACGAATGTTTTAGTTTTGCTTTTAAATGTATTGAATTTTCTTTATCAGTTACATTAACATTTCCTGTATTATTAGCTGTTTTACTACTATTATAGCTCAATCCGGTTGTTAACTTTGTTTTATCACTAATAAAACCATCATAAGTTAGGTTTGTATACCAATTATTATCTTTTAGGTCAAATCTTACAAGGTCTTCAAAATTGATATTTTCCTGTTCTACATCAAATCTTGAAAAACCATAGGCGGTATAAAATTTAAGCAAACCATTTTTAGTTTCATGTCTATAAACTGCCTCCCCTGAAATAGATTCGTAAGGTTTATTCCATTTATCAGTATCAGGAACTAGTTCATTGTATGGTGCCAGATTAATATAGCTTGTATTAATAGTAAGCGCATCTTTATCCCATTTCTTAGTGTGACCGACGCCACCTCCTAATGTCATAAACGACAGATTAGTTTCATTTTGTTTTGGACGATCAATAGTAGTCAATAATAATACACTTGAAAGCGCATTGCCATATTCTGCTGAGTAACCACCGGTACTAAAAGTAATACCATCAAACAAGAAAGGAGAATATCTGCCACGTGTAGGTGAATTATTTGAAGTAGGTATATAGGGTTTAAATACTTGTAAACCGTCAATAAAAACCTGCGTTTCTTCGGCAGTACCACCTCGGACAAATAAGCGTCCGTCTTCACCTACAGTTTGTGTACCTGGTAAGGTTTGTAATGCTGAAATAAAATCACCTGCCACACCTGCAGTGGTAACTACATCTAATGAATTCATTACAGTAGCTTTAGAACGATTACCTGCTTCAAATGAACCTGCAGTCAACACTACAGCATCTAAGGTGTTTATTGATTCTTTTAGAATAATGTTTAGATCATGTAATGAACTGATACTTGCCGTTTGTTTATAGGTTTGAAAAGTTACATATGAAACCACCAATGTTACTTCTCCTGTTTTGTCAGTAATAAAAGAAAACTTACCATCAATATCGGTTGTGGCACCGTCATAAGTGTTTTCTAAATATACATTGGCACCGATAATGGGTTCGCCTTTTTTATCTGATACTTTACCTGATATCGTGGTTTGTGCATTTAGCTGAGCTAGGAAAAAAGAAAAAGCTAATATTATAATTGGTTTCATCTATTTTGATTTTTATATTGCAAATGTCCATCAGATTGGTAGCTAATACTAAAAATTAATACTGGGTTGTCATTTTTTTAGGATGAAGTGTTATCAGAATTTTTAAATTATATTAGCTTAGTGTAACAAATCTTAGATTTATCATACTTATAAGTTGAAACCAACCAAATATTGACAAAAGAACTAGAACATAAATTTGTAGGAGATTTAGAACAAAATCAAAACATTGTACATAAAGTATGTAGGATATATACTAACAATCAAGATGCACATAATGATCTGTTCCAAGAAATTTCTATTCAGTTATGGAAAGCATATCCTAAATTTAGAGGCGAAGCAAAGTTTAGTACCTGGATGTATAGAGTTGCCTTAAATACTGCTATTACATTATATAGAAAGTCAAAAAGAACAATCAAAACTCAAGATTTTGATTCGGTATTGTATAAGATAGAATCGTCTGAATATGATGATACAGAAGAAGAGCAATTGAAAGTGTTATACAAAGCTATACATCATTTATCAGATATTGAAAAAGCATTGATCTTTTTATATTTAGAAGATAAAAATTATAGAGAGATCGCTGAAACTATGGGTATTACTGAAGTAAATGCCCGAGTGAAAATGAATAGGGTAAAGAATAAATTGAAAAAAATATTAAATCCGTAATATCATGGATCAATTAGAGTTATTAAAAAAAGATTGGAAGAAACAAGAAGGTTCACTTCCAAAGTTGTCTAGAGAAGATATTTCTAAACTCATTCATAAAAAATCATCTTCTATTGTAAAATGGATATTTATTATAAGTGTGCTAGAGCTTATTATTCCTTACATTCCATATCTTTTTATAGATTATAGCAAAAATACAGAGTTTGCAAAAGAGTTTGGCTTATCAAGCTTTTTTATAATATTTTCTGCAATATTCTATATCGTTATTATTTATTTCATTTTTCGATTTTATAAAAATTATAAGTCCATCTCGGCCAATTCTAATTCAAAAGAATTAATGCAAAATATTATTAAAACCAGAAGAGCTGTTAAGCATTATATTTGGTTTAATTTGGGAATGATACCTTTAATGGCAAGCATTTTATTTTATAAAATATTTAATTCTACCGAATTTCTTGAAAAACTACCAGAAGAGACAAGTATGACTTCTGTTTGGTTATTGGCCTTTATATTTATTTTAATAACGGTTGCTTTACTCTGGTTATTTTACAGATTACTTTATGGCATATTATTAAACAAGCTTAGAAGTAACTATAAAGAATTGATTAGTAATGGTGTTGATTAGTGTGCAGTAAACAGTGGCAGTTGGCAGTTTTCTGTTAGTAACCTAAATAATATCTAAGCTACCCTTGCCTTCTCTGATAATTTCGATCTCATCAGTAGATAAGTCAATTACTGTTGAGGGTTGATTGTCACCATAACCACCATCAATCACTATATCTACTAATTTTTGCCATTTTTCAAAAATCAATTCAGGATCAGTAGTATATTCAATTACATCATCTTCATCATAAATTGAAGTAGAAACAATAGGGTTACCCAATGCTTTTACTATTTCTCTTGCCACATTATTATCCGGCACTCTAATACCAACCGTTTTTTTATTTTTAAAAGCCTTAGGCAAGTTATTGTTTCCCGGTAGAATAAAAGTATATGCCCCAGGCAAAGCGCGTTTTAATATTTTATAAGTAGGGGTGTCTATTTGTTTTACATAATCTGACAAATGGCTCAAATCATTACATATAAAAGAAAAATCAGCTTTTGCAAGTTTTACATTTTTAATGCGAGCAATTTTCTCTAACGCTTTTACGTTAGTAATATCACATCCTAAACCGTAAACAGTATCGGTAGGGTATATAATTAAACCTCCTTTTCTAAGAATTTTAACTACTTTGTCAATCTCTTTAGGACTGGGATTTTGGTTATATATTTTGATATATGTTGCCATCAAACTAAATTATGAAAATTTATTTGATACGGCTACAAAAATAGCATCAATTTAATTCACAATCAGTCTAAAACCTTCACCATGAATATTTACTATTTCAACATTATTATCATCTTTTAAATATTTACGAAGTTTAGCTATATAAACATCCATACTTCTTGAAGTAAAATAGTTATCGTCTCTCCAAATCTTGGTCAATGCTAATTCTCTAGGCATTAAATCATTAAGATGTAACACTAACATTTTTAGCAACTTATTTTCTTTAGGTGATAATTTTCGAGGTTCGCCTCCATCATAAGACAAATGTCTTAGCTTAGAATTTAAATAAAATTTACCAACTTGAAATTCATGTTGATCGTCATCAGCATTTATATCTTTTTGTTTACGATGTAGAATTGCTTTAATTTTATATAGTAGCACTTCTGAATCAAATGGTTTGTTTAAATAATCATCAGCGCCAACTTCATAACCTTTCAAAACATCTTCTTTCATTGTTTTTGCGGTTAAAAATATAATCGGAATATCTTTATTTGTAGATCTAATATCTTTAGCTAGTGAAAAACCGTCCTTTCTAGGCATCATAACATCTAAAATGCAGATGTCAAAATCATCATTTTTAAACATTATCAAACCTTCTAAACCATCTTTTGCGTGTGTAACAGCATAATCATTCAGCATTAAATAATCTTTTAATACTGTACCAAAATTAGGATCATCTTCAACTAGTAATATTTTCTTATTTGTCATAATTATATGTATTAAATTAAAGGTAATTTTATCGTAAATGTACTTCCCTTACCTTTTTCACTTTCAACATACACACTTCCGTGGTTATGTTCTACTATTTTCTTTACATAGGATAAACCTAAGCCATGACCCTTTACGTCATGTATATTTCCTTTTTGTTCTCTATAAAATTTATCAAAAACATGTTTTTGCACATTTTTATTCATGCCAATACCTTGATCTCTTATTTTTAAAATAATATTATTACCGGCATTTTCAGTATAAATATCAATTTTAGGAGCATCATTAGTATATTTGACGGCATTATCTAACATATTTACAATAACATTTGTAAAGTGAAATTTACTTACCATCACTTCATTCTGCAATGCTTTTAAATGTACATTTATATAACCTCCTTTATCTTTTACAATCAAATCTACATGCGTTATAGCATCGTGTATAATATCATGTAAATCTGCAATCTCATTTGTTAGATCTAATTGATTTTTTTCTAATCTAGAAATTCTCAATACATTTTCAACTTGTCCGTGCATACGCTTATTTTCTTCTCTTATCATTTCAGTATAGCGTAATATCTTTTCTTTATCATTAATAATTTTAGGGTTTTTAATAGCATCTAATGCTAAATTAATGGTAGCAATAGGCGTTTTAAATTCATGCGTCATATTATTGATAAAATCTGTTTTTATTTCTGAAATTTGCTTTTGTTTTAACAATTGATATACAGCACTGGCAAAAGCTAAAATTATTATGAGAATAAAAATTGCCGATAAAGCCAAAATATTAGCTATGCTTGCTAAAATATATTCTTTTTTGTCAGGAAAACTAACATACAATTGATAATTACTGTCACCATCATCGTCAGCAAATAAAGGCACTTGGTAACTTTTCCTTTTTTGTTTTTTAAATTTATTAGATCTTACCTTAGTTGCTAATCCATCACCATAAACTCCAAATTCAAAATCGGTATCAACACCTCTTTCTCTTAATTCATTATCAAGATTTAAAGTAATTTCATTTGTACTTATACGATCATAAATTGGCAAATTAGCAGCAATATCTCTAAAAGTATTTTCAAACTGGGCACTCAATAACTTACTTAATTTACCTACTTCATAAATACGTTCTTCCGGAGTAGCATCAATATAGTCTTTACTAAAACTATTTATTTTGCTGATTTCTTTAGATTTTTCGCTAAAAAAGGTTTTAAATGTCAAAGAATCGTTCCCAAATAAAGGGATAGATGATTTATAATTATTCTCTAATATACTTTGCCGAAATGAAAAAATTTCATTTCTAACTGTATCAATTTTCTGAAAATGAAAGTCTCTAACTACCGATTTTGAGGATTGCCTTAAGCTATCAATAATTGGACTATACTCTTTATAATAGTCATCAATTTCTCTCTTTTGTATATTCTCAGAAACATTTGCCAAAGCAAATCTTACATCATTGGTAAACTGTTTTTCACGTATTTCAATGGTATTGTTAATCCAATAAATTTGTACTGCTATAATACCTATTAAAGCAAAAATCATCAATACAATCAAGAGTATAAAAACTCGTTTACTCATTTTAACAAAAATAATTTAACTTATTAGATATTTGATTTGATTTAACTAATATTAACTAAAATCAAAGTTATTTAACAATTCTTTAAGACTTTTTTTATTTAAGGGCACCTCTATTAATTTTCAGCAATTTTTTGTAGAGTTTCTTAACTTGCTTTTTAGTGTCAATTAAGTTGATATTGTTAATTACAAAATCAGATAACTTAACTTTTTCATTATCACTCCATTGATTATCCATTCTTGATAAAATAGCATCTTTAGTAATTGAATCTCTTTTCAAGATTCTATTTATTCTAATATCAACTGGTGCAGTAACTGTAATAATATAATTAAATTTTGAAGCTGAGCCATTTTCAAACAAAATGGCATTTTCTTGAATTACATAATCACTTCTAATATTTTGAGATTGTTGTTTAACCCATTTTGAGAAATGTTTTACTACCTCAGGATGAACAATTTTATTAATAATACTTAATTTATTTTTGTCATTAAATACTATTGCAGCCAAATATGCTTTGTTCAATTTACCATCCTTATAGGCTTCTTTGCCAAATTCAGTAATTAATTTTTTTTTAATTTTTTTTGAAGTGTTCATTAATTCTTTTGCTTCATTATCAGCAAAATAAACCGGAACACCTAATTCAATAAAATAATTAGCTACCGTGGTTTTACCACTTCCAATACCTCCTGTTAGACCAATTGTAATCATTCTTTTATTAAGTATTCAATTTGATTAGGTACAATTTTAATTTCGGAAATTATTGAAGGCTTAGACACTACTTCAGGAATTAGATATGTCAGACCATCTTTAACTGTTCTTCTATAATCACAATTTATTTTAAAATCGTTCTTATTTATTTTATTATAATCAGACAAGCCTACTTTAAAAATAACTTCAACCTGATCAGGAAAAGTAGTTATATTATAATTTTGAGGTAAATTCTTAATTGTAAAAGGTAATTTTAATTTAGCTTCCGTAAACTTTTCAACTACACCGGTTACCATAACTTCATCTACAGAATAACTGACCCTTGAATTTCCTTCTAAAGTCACAATTGATATTTTTTCTTCTATAGATGAATTGACATTTGTTAATGTAGTAGCTTCCGTTCTTATTGAAGTAATAGAATCAATGATAACTTCCGGACCAGATATAGAAACAAAATTAGGTTCAACTTTTAAATCTCCTAATAAGTTATAACCCGATTGATATTGAATATTAATATCTGTTACTACCAATACTTTTTTAGTTTTACTAATGCCTAAATGATAATACAACGAATCTGGTTGTACAAGTAGAACTTCAACATCTGATGTTACCTGTTGTTGTATTTGCGGCAATAATTCATTGGCTAATTGATAGTAAATTAATCCTTTCTTACGCTTGACAGTATGTAAATCAACATTCACATCTCTTTTATTGAGGTGATATTTAATTAGGTTAAAACCATGTGTTTTTACAGTAATATCTAAATACTTTTTGGGGGTTTTCTGCAACATTTTACCTTCCGGTAAATTAGAATAATTTACATTAAACTGAACAACATCTGTATATTCTTTAGATAATTTTATCAGCATCCAAAACAAAAAAGAAATCCCTAAAAATACCAACAGCATTTTTGATCTTCTACCATTCTTTAAGGTATTTGTTCTTTTATTTTTTTTAGATGACATATTAAAATATTGACTAAATTTAAATAAAAAAAGTGAGTTTTAACTTAATAAAACTCACTTCATTATTTTGATTCTATAAATTCTATTTCTTAGCGATTGCGCTTTGATGCTTTTTACTCAACTCCATAGAAATTGCTGAGCGTTCAAACTTAATTTTCCCTGCACCAGTTTCTAATACGCAAATGCCATCATTTAACTCAACTATTTTACCATGAATTCCGCTAGTAGTTATAACTTTTGCGCCCTTTTTAATAGATGCTTGAAATTCTTTCTCTTTCTTTTGTTTTTTAACTTGTGGTCTTATCATGAATAGATAAATAACCAATAACATTAACGGAATCATAATAAAATTACCAATTCCGCTACCTCCTGTTTGTAAAAATATAACTTGAAACATATTTTTGGTTATTTTTTTTGTTTTGGTGTTACTTGTACTTTAATAACTACAGTTTCTTTACCTTGAGCTGTATTGGTAGTTAATGTAACTGTTTTACTTTGTTTATTTGGTTTTCCAGACGAGTCAAATTTAACTTTTATTTCACCTGATTCACCAACAGCAATTGGCTCTCTAGGCCATTCTGGCACCGTACAACCACAAGTCGCAGTTGCATTTGTAATGATTAGTTCTGATTTACCGGTATTTTTTAAAGTGAACGTTGTTTCAACAATATCGCCTTCGTTTATAATACCGAAATCGTGTTCTTTTTTTGAAAAAGTAATTGCCGCTGCTCCTTCTGTCGTATTATAATCTCTTTTTTTGGCTACTTCTAAATTTTCTTTATTTATTTTATTGGCGACATTTTCTTTACATGATGTAATTGAAAACATAATTAACATTGATAATCCTATTATTTTATTCACACGTTTAAATTTTAGTAATTGTTTGACATTAAATTAATTATAAAATTGAAAACGTGTGCAACCACTACGTTCTCATATTAATCTCGAAGCCTCGGGATTAAATATTCTCTTATGTAAACATAATTTTAAAATTTATTAATAGGGTTACCCATTTAAGTCTCGTAATCAAAATAATTATAAGCTTTAAAGCTCAATAAATATCTATTATGTTCCAATATTTCCATGACTATTTAGCTCTTAAAATTATATCTATAAATCAATGTCTTGAGAACTAAATGGGTAACCCAATTTATTAATATTCGTTTCATTTTAGTTTCATTTTGATTGCAAAAATATAAAATATTATAGTAATCCTCTCCCAATTTTTTGAATTCTATTTGTCACAGTATAATCTTTTAATAATTTATCTAAAACACCATTGATGAAAAAACCACTTTTAACTGTTGAATAGTCTTTCGCTATTTCAATATATTCATTAATTGTCACTCTAGTTGGTATTGAAGGAAAATGTACAAACTCAATCAAAGCCATTTTCATTAGAATAAAATCAACTTCAGCAATTCTATCTGTGTCCCAATTGGGGGTCATCCTGTCAATATCATTATTAAATTCAGTATGGTGTAAAGCGGTTTTTTTGAAAAGATCAATAACAAACTTTTTATCATCTTCGTCCTTATATAACTTTTCTTTACTGAAATTTGTATCAGATTTAATTTTTTTAAGATTTTTTAAAATCCACGTATTTACAAACGGAATATCGTCAACCCAACTTAATTTTTTTCCTTCAAAATAATCAAATAATTTTTCATTAGGTGCTATTATCTTCGTATAGATATCATTTATAAATTCTAGCTCTTGTTTATATGACAAAACATTATCTGAATTAATATAATTTTCATAAATATCACTTTTTTTGATTTGATCGAAAATCAATCTAACATATTCATTGTCTTCTTTCCAACTTACCAGCTTATAATCTTTAATATATGATTGCAATGAACTATTATTATTTAGATTTTGCAACCATTGATTATCAATAAATTTTCGATTAGGATTCAGCTCTTCAGAAGTCGCTAAATGTTTTTTCTTTGCAATTTCTTGATTTACTTCAGCTAAATTTCTAATTTCAATAAATAAACTTAACATCAATATGTATAAATCGTATATCCCGGAAATACTGAATTCTAAAAATTTTTCTTCTTTCGCTAAATCATCACTTTTAGATTGAATCATCGCATAAACAGATTGCATTACTTTTACTCTGATATGTCTTCTATTAAGCATGAATAATATTGTCAGTTTTAATTGATATATAAATTTTTATAATTGTGTCAGATTAAACTCATTACTTTGTCTAAACTATAATCTTAAATCATGTATCTTCGTAATTACAAAAAATCGATGCAAAGTTAAAGTATTAGAAAGTGGTAACAAAATATATATTATCAATAAATTAATTTAAGAGATTATTAACTTTAAGTATATTATAATCATTATTTAATTTCTTATTATCGTAAAAAATTAAATCGTTTTTGAAAGCATTACGTTATTTAAATAAATTTTTCTACAAATATAAATATCGATTGATAATTGGTATCATTTGCACTATTATCGCTAGAATTTTATCTCTTTTTACACCAAGATTAATTGGTAAATCACTAAATGTGGTTGAAAAATATATTGATGGTGATATTTCTGATATAGAGGTTGTTAAAAATGAATTATTAATAAATATATTGATGATTTTAGGAGCGGTTCTTCTTTCCGGCGCTTTTACTTTTTTAATGCGTCAGATGATAATTGTTATGTCTCGCTTAATAGAATTTGACCTTAAAAATGAGATCTTTGAACAATATGAGCGCTTATCATTGAACTTCTATAAAAAAAATAGAACAGGAGATCTAATGAATAGAATCAGTGAAGATGTTAGTAAGGTAAGAATGTATTTTGGTCCTGCAATTATGTATTCTATCAATATAATTACGCTTTTTGTGATTGTAATTCCTTATATGGTACAAATAGATGCCACACTTTCACTATACACCTTATTACCATTACCGGTACTTTCAGTTTCAATTTATATTTTAAGTAAAGTAATAAATGAAAGAAGTAAAATAGTACTAGAATATTTATCAAAATTGACAACTTTTACACAAGAATTTTTTTCCGGAGTAAATGTTATTAAAGCATATAGTATAGAAAAACATTCATTTAATGATTTTGATATACTTGCAAATGAAAGTAAAGAGAAGAATATCTCATTATATAAGGCACAAGCATTATTTTTTCCGTTAATGATATTACTTATCGGGGCAAGTAATATTTTGGTTATTTATGTAGGAGGCATGCGTTATATAAACGGGCAAATTAAGAGTTTTGGTGTTATCGCTGAATTTATTATTTATGTAAATATGCTTACTTGGCCTGTAGCTGTAATAGGTTGGGTAACCTCTATGGTGCAACAAGCAGAAGCTTCTCAAAAAAGGATCAATGAATTTTTAAATGTAGTACCTGAAGTCCAAAATCAAATTGATAAAGAATCAATTATTGAAGGGAAAATTGAATTTAAAAATGTTTCTATAACCTATGATGATACAAATATCACAGCCTTAAAAAATATTAGTTTTATTATTGATAAAGGGAAAACACTTGCCATTTTAGGTAAAACAGGTTCAGGAAAATCTACTATCGCCGACTTAATTTCCAGATTGTATGATATAGAGAAAGGGGAAATTTTAATTGATAATATACCCATTAAAGATCTAAACTTAACCAATCTTCGTAAAAGTATAGGATTTGTACCTCAAGAGGCATTTTTGTTTTCAGATACTATAAGAAACAATATTAAATTTGGTAATGAGGATGCTGTAGACAAAATCATTAAAAATGCGGCTAACAAAGCCCACATTCACTATAATATTGAAGAATTTACCAATTCTTACGACACATTTGTAGGTGAAAGGGGTGTAACCTTATCCGGTGGGCAAAAACAACGTATTTCTATTGCCAGAGCAATTATAAAAGAACCTCAAATACTTATTTTTGATGATTGTTTATCAGCAGTAGATACTGAAACTGAAGAAATTATTCTCAATAATTTGAATTCAATTAGTAAAAATAAAACTACTATAATAATAAGTCATAGAGTATCGTCAACTAAAAATGCTGATTTCATAATTGTACTTAATGAAGGAGAAATTATTCAAAAAGGCACACATAATGAACTATCTAACCAAGCAGGTTTTTATCAAGATCTTTACAACCAACAACTTACCGAACAAATTACTGATTAATAAGAACTTCTTTAAAAAAGAAAATAAATAAAATATTGCACAAGTCATTTATTTTTATAGATTTGTGTCTAATAAAAAATCAAGATTAACAAAAGTATAAGACTATTATGAGTGAAAGGGAATATATAGAGCAAGAAGAAATTTTTTCTCAAGTTTTAAGAGCAGGAAGAAGAACCTATTTTTTTGATGTAAGAGCAACTAAGGCAGGTGATTATTATTTAACAGTTACAGAGAGTAAAAAATTTACTCATGATGATGGTTCTTTTCATTATAAAAAACATAAAATTTACTTATACAAAGAAGATTTTAATGAGTTTAATGAGATGTTAGCTAAGGCTACAAGTTATATTATTGATGAAAAAGGTGAGGAAGTTATTTCTGACCGTCATCAAAAAGATTATCAAAAACCTAGCGAAGAAGTTGTTACAGAAGAAGAAAAAAAATCAACTGAAAGTTTTACAGATATAGATTTCGAAGATATTTAAAAGATTACTAATTCAAGTAAGAACCGTTCTCCAGAATTATTTAGGTGAACGGTTTTTTTTTATATATTTACTTGAGGGTACTTCTAATAATTCATTCGCATCAAAATTTTCATAACTTTTCTTAGATGAAATGAAATTTTGAAGCACTACCCGCCTGAATGACGAAGTCGGGCAGGTCGAGATAATGTGAGAAAATTTTACGAAATATAAGGAAAGTTATGAAACCCCTTTGGGAACAAAAATAAAGAACAATCTACTCGTAAATATTTGTTGAAATAGCAAAAGCTATTACAAAAAATATTTTCTTCGCATCTTATTCTTTATTTTTGTTTTTTGAACTGCGAAGCACATCACGATTTCCTATTTAAAAAAACAGAAAGAAATGAGTAAAGAAATGAATTATTAGAAGTACCCTTGAAATAATCTTTTTAAAAATCATCACCATTTTGACTGTACAGTTATAGAAATAAAAAAATCAACTCAAATGAAAAAAATACTCTCCTTATTAATTTTTATAAGCATATCAACTATTGTTGCCCAACAAAAGGTAGATTTAAACTATTATTTGCCTCAAGGCATTTCATACAATGCAAATATACCAACTCCGAAAAGTATTATTGGGTTTCAAGTTGGTGATTGGCATGTGTCACATGATAAATTAGTTGAATACATGAAAGTGTTAGCTAAAACATCTGATAGAATAACAATAGAAAATAGAGGAACAACCTACGAAGGTAGACCACTTTTATTATTAACTATTACTTCTCCTAAAAATCATCAGAATATTGAGTCCATTAGAAATGAACATTTAAAATTATCAGATGCTTCATTATCATCTTCGTTAAATACTAATGAAATGCCTTTGGTTATATATCAAGGTTATTCTATACATGGCAATGAACCGAGTGGTGCTAATGCCGGATTATTAGTTGCCTATTATTTGGCTGCAGCTGAAGGTGATTATATAAATGAATTATTAGACAATACTGTTATATTATTTGACCCTTCTTACAACCCCGACGGATTAAATCGTTTTGCTTCATGGGTGAATACACATAAAAGTCAGAATATAATTACTGATAATAACGATAGAGAATACAGTGAAGCTTGGCCAAGAGGTAGAACAAACCATTATTGGTTTGATATGAATAGAGATTGGTTGGTATCTCAATTACCTGAATCGCAGGCACGTATTAAGAGCTTTCATCAATGGAAACCAAATATTTTAACAGATCATCATGAAATGGGTACAAATGCCACTTTCTTTTTTCAGCCCGGTATACCATCAAGAACACATCCCTTAACGCCTAAATTAAATCAAGAACTAACCGCTAAAATAGGCGAATATCATGCAAAAGCTTTTGATAAGATTGGTTCATTGTATTATTCTGAAGAAAGCTTTGATGATTTTTATTACGGTAAAGGTTCTACCTTTCCGGATATTAATGGTGGCATCGGTATTTTATTTGAACAAGCAAGTGCTCGAGGCCATGCACAACAAAGCGATAATGGAGTTTTGAAATTCCCTTTTGCTATTAGAAATCAATTTACTGCTGCACTTTCCACATTAAAAGCGGGTAAAAATATGCGGACTGATTTATTAGAGTATCAACGTAATTTTTATAAAAATGCTCAAAAAGAAATTATTAGGGATAAGAATAAAGCAATTATTTTTGGTGACACAAGCAATAAAACAAAAACATTTCATTTTGCTGAAATGCTTAAGCGTCAGAAAATTAAATTTTATAGCAATAATGGTAATTATATAATTCCGTTAAACCAACCGAACTATCGTATGATCAAAGGTATGTTTGAAAAACGTACTACATTTAAAGATAGTTTATTTTATGATGTTTCTGCTTGGACACTTCCATTAGCATTCAATATCAATTATTCATATACCTCAAAAATATCAAATCTTAGTAATGAAGTAACCGATCTATCATTCCCAAAAGGAATAGTATCTGCAAAAAGTGATTATGCCTATTTATTTGAATGGAATGAATATTATACACCTAAAGCACTATACAATATCTTAAAAAAAGGATTAAGAGCGAAAGTAGCAATGAAACCTTTTAGCCTTAACGGAAAAAACTATGATTATGGCACAATTATGATTCCTGCTCAAAATCAAAAATTATCTGCTAACAAAATTTATGATTTATTAAAGAAAACAGCTGATAAAACCGGTGTAGATATCAATGCTGCAAACACTGGTTTAACAAAAGGTATTGATTTAGGAAGCTCAACTTTTAAAATAGTTAAAAAACCTAAAGTAGCTGTTTTGGTGGGTGATGGTATCACTTCTTATGATGCCGGTGAAATTTGGCATTTATTAGATACTCGTTATCAAATACCTATCACAAAATTAGACACTAAAAGTTTAAGTAAAGCAGATTTAAGTAAATATACAACCATCATTATACCTAATACTTCCGGTAGTACATTAAACACCAGTAAAGAAAATTTAAAAACGTTTGTGAAGAATGGTGGGATTTTAATAGGCTATAGAAATAGCTTAAAATGGTTGAATACAAACAAATTTATATCTCTAGATTTAAAAAAAGCTAACGCTAAAACCAAAAATGTTGCTTTTGATCAACGTCAAAATTTAAAAGGTGCCCAAGTAATTGGCGGTGCCATTTTTGAAGCTGAACTTGATAGAACACATCCAATAAATTTTGGTTATAGCCAGCATAAAATAGCCTTGTTTAGAAATACAACTGTATTTATTAAACCAGATAGTATTAAAACTTATAAAAGCGCAATACAATACACTAAAAATCCATTGTTAAGTGGTTATATTTCAAAAGAAAACTTAAAAATAATGAGTGAAACCATTCCTTTTAAAACGGCAAAGTTGGGTAAAGGAAAAGTAATTGTGTTTACTGATAACACAAACTTTAGAGCCTTTTGGTATGGCACTAATAAATTAATGATGAATGCTATTTTCTTTGGGAAGTTTATGTAGCTGTTATAGAAAAATATATAGCTAATCCATATTGAAAAAACATACCTACAATTGTAGTTATAAAATATACTAAAAGCATTGTACCAAGAGCTTTATACCAATTGATTTGAAATATTTTATGATATAAATAAATCAATAATAGTATTGAAATAGTCATAATAATATATATTACAATAAAACTATTTAAAAAAAGTGTTACAACACTTAAAATAACACTGGTCCATATTGTTGTACCAAATACAAAAGAGTTAATAGCCAAATTTTCAGCATAATTATATTTCTTTTTAAATAACCAAAATGTTATTATACTCATAATTGGAATAGAAATTAAATAAAAAATATTTTGGTAGGAAAAATAAATCTCTTGTGCTTGATTCATTGGAACAATAATTGAAACATCAAACAGTTTTTCTAAAGGCGCTAAACTTTTGGCATTCGCCTTTTGTGCAAACTCAACAAAAGATTTAAAACTTGGATGCAACCTAAACATTATTGTATATACAGCTATTCCAAATAAAAGGTAATTTAAAGGGTTAGAAAATTTCTTTCTATCAAAGCCTAGATATGTTTTAATAGTTTCAAAAGGTTTCTTAAACATTGACACATATGTAAATGCGATTCCTTTTTCTAGGTTAAAAAATTTGAGAGTTTCGTTGCGTAATTCTTTAACAGTAAGTCTTGGTAGTTGGTTCATTGATTTGGGTTGACAGTAAAAATACTAAAAATCTTAAGTACATGATAAAAATAACTTATGTTAGTTCAAAATCACATAGTTTCTTTAGTATCAAGACTTGTCAGTCCCGAGATTTCGGAATGAAAACCTGACAGGTCTGAAAAAATAGACAAAGCCAAACATCACCATCAAGCTAAGCAAGTAATTTTTCAAGGTAAAAGTTAAAAAGAGCTGATTTTCAGCTCTTTTTAACTTTTATTCACCAAATTCCTGCCTTACTGAAACAAGTTCAGCATAAATCGCAAGAATGACATGCTTTTTTAAGAAAGCACTTCCTGTACCTTATCGGCAGCTTCTTGAAACTCAGTAGCGGAAATAATTTCCATACCACTGTTATCAATCAGCTCTTTTGCTTCTTTAGCATTGGTACCTTGTAAACGTACAATAATTGGTACATTTATAGCATCACCCATATTAGTATAGGCATCAACAATACCTTGTGCTACTCTATCACAACGTACAATACCACCAAAAATATTTACTAAAATTGCTTTGACATTCGTATCTTTTAAAATAATTCTAAAAGCAGTTTCAACACGTTTAGCATCAGCAGTACCACCAACATCTAAAAAGTTTGCTGGCTCTCCTCCTGCTTGTTTGATCAAATCCATTGTACTCATTGCCAATCCGGCTCCGTTTACCATACAACCAACATTCCCTTCAAGATCAACGTAATTTAATCCTGCAGCTTTAGCTTCAACTTCAATAGGGTTTTCTTCACGTAAGTCACGCATTTCAGCATAATCCTTATGTCTAAATAATGCATTATCATCTAAGGTAACTTTAGCATCAACTGCTAAAATTTTATCATCAGAGGTTTTCAATACAGGATTGATCTCAAACATTGAAGAATCAGATTTTATAAAAGCTGTATATAAGGCAGAAACAAACTTTACCATTTCCTTTAATGCACTACCGGATAAGCCTAAATTAAAAGCAATTTTTCGTGCTTGAAAAGGCAATAATCCAATCAATGGATCAATTTCTTCTGTGAAAATTAAATGTGGTGTCTCTTCAGCAACAGCTTCAATATCCATACCTCCTTCAGTAGAATACATCACCATATTTTTACCTGTTTCACGATTTAACAAGACAGACATATAATATTCTTCCGGCTCATTATCTCCCGGATAATAGACATCTTCAGCAATTAATACTTGATTTACTTTTTTACCCTGTGGTGGTGTTTGCGGAGTTTTTAACATCATTCCAATAATGTTTTCAGAGATTGTTTCAACTTCAGCTAAACTTTTAGCCAACTTCACGCCACCTCCTTTACCACGCCCACCGGCATGAATTTGTGCTTTAATAATCCACCAACCCGTTCCTGTTTCAGTAGCTAATTGTTTAGCAACTTCTACAGCTTCTTTATGATTATGAGCAACCATACCACGCTGAATTTTAACGCCAAAACTGTTTAATATTTCTTTTCCTTGATATTCGTGTAAGTTCATCTTAAAATATTTGAAAACATTATAGTACAAAAATAACAAACCAAATGCGAATAGTAGACCATTATTTGAATAAAATTATTTTAAAGATTAAAGATCGCTTACTGAAACTCCCGAACCGTTGGGACAGCATATATCGCTTAAAGACATAAGACAAAGGACTAATCCTATAATTAATTGATATTCATTGATTTGATCAATATTAAAGATACCATTATTCATATAAAATGTAATGTTATTTAGTTTTTAGCTATTAATTTTTATTCTTTGATCTATAGCTTACGGCTTTCGAATTTTTTTTTGGAATTTCATTTTATTATAACTCATTTTATTTATGTAATTTCACATCCTTTATAATTAAGCATGATTACAGCAAAAAATATTCATAAATTTTACGGAGATTTAGAAGTTCTTAAAGGTGTAGATGTACATATTAATCAAGGAGAGATAGTTGCGATCGTAGGTCCTTCAGGTGCCGGAAAAACCACCTTATTACAAATTTTAGGCACATTAGATACACCTACAAATAGCAATGATGCAACATTGATACTCAACGAGCAAAATGTATTACAATTAAAAGACAAATCTTTATCAAAATTCAGGAATAAACATATTGGTTTTATTTTTCAGTTTCATCAATTGTTACCTGAATTTACTGCCTTAGAAAATGTTTGTATTCCTGCTTTTATAGCCAATAAGCCTAAAAAACAAGTAGAGCAAGAGGCTACTAAGATTTTAGCTTTTTTAGGACTTTCTGATAGAATTGATCATAAACCAAGTGAACTTTCCGGTGGTGAACAACAACGTGTAGCAGTAGCTAGAGCATTAATTAACAAACCTCTAGTTATTTTCGCTGATGAACCTAGTGGAAATTTAGATTCGGCTTCTGCAAAGAATTTACATGAACTTTTTTTTAAGCTTCGCGATGAGTTCAATCAAACTTTTGTTATTGTTACTCATAATAATGAACTGGCAAATATGACAGATAGAAAGTTAGAAATGCGTGATGGGAAAATAGTCAAGCAGTGAGCAGATTTACAACTCCATGATTAACTTTAACTACATAACTCAATAACTTCTATGGCAATAGGAATTATCTCTGCTATACTCAAACCATTTAGCTTTTCGGGAGTCAAAAATTCCATCACCTAAATTATCGTATTAATTGATTAATAATCAGTTATTTATATGTTATTAGTTTGGTGTTTTGAATACTATTTAGTATCTTT
>JAKISU010000185.1 GCA_021648445.1 Flavobacteriaceae bacterium | reverse complement strand
AGATACTAAATAGTATTCAAAACACCAAACTAATAACATATAAATAACTGATTATTAATCAATTAATACGATAATTTAGGTGATGGAATTTTTGACTCCCGAAAAGCTAAATGGTTTGAGTATAGTACTTTTTTCCAAGAAGTGCCGCCATCAATAGATTTATAAACACCTCTTTCACCGGAAGGCTTATAGAGATCGCCCAACACAGCTGCATACACAATATCAGGATTTTTAGGATGAATTTTTATACGAGGTACATGTCTTGAGTTCTTTAAACCTATATGTTTCCATGTTTTTCCGGCATCAATAGACTTCCAGATACCATCTCCTGATGATACATTACCGCGAACTGTTTTCTCACCATTACCAACATAAATCACATTATTATCCCATTCGCTGACTGCTATAGATCCAACGGAACCTCCAAAAAAGCCATCAGAAATATTTTGCCAGGTATTACCGGCGTCAGTTGTTTTCCAAATACCACCACCGGTTGAACCCATATAAAATAAATTTGCTTTACCCGAAACACCGGTTACGGCAGCGCTACGACCACCTCTAAACGGACCTATATTTCGCCATTGTATAGCATCGTAATATTTTTCGGAAAATTGAATGGTGTTTTGTTGCGTTTTTCTTTTGTATTTTTGGGCGGTACTTGAATAGTTTGTAAGAAATAAAATACTAGCTAAGAGGAAAATTATTTTTTTCATTTGAGTATGATTTGTTGAATTGAAAGCTAAAATTAGCAATAAAAAATAACTATAGATAATTTGGATTTATTATTAGACTACACTGATACACAAATAAGTAGTGCCGAGATTACCATTTCAGGCTCAAAAAGTGAATCGAATCGATTGCTGATCTTACAACAATGGTATCAGAACTTACAGCTTATGAATCTTTCTGATTCTGATGATACCAACCATTTATTAGATGCATTAAATTCTGATAATGAATTGATTGATGTCGGTCATGCCGGAACAGCTATGCGTTTTCTGACAGCTTATTTTTCTGCTAAAGAAAGTAGAGAAACTATTTTGACGGGTTCTGAACGGATGCAAAACAGACCAATTAAAATTTTGGTTGATGCCTTACGTAGTTTAGGTACAACTATAGAATATGTTGATAAAGACGGATATCCACCATTGCGAATCAAAGGAAAAAAACTTACCAAAAATAAAGTAAGTATAAATGGTAATGTGAGTAGTCAATACATTTCTGCTTTATTATTAATAGCACCATCTTTAGAAAACGGATTGGAAATTGAATTGCTGGGAGAAGTTACTTCTCGCCCTTATTTAGAAATGACTTTGACCTTATTAAAAAAATTGAGAATTTCAATTACTTTTAAAGGAAATCATATCAAGGTTTTACCAAAAAAGAGCATTGAAGATAAAACCATAGTGGTAGAATCTGATTGGAGCTCGGCGTCCTATTTTTATAGTTTGGTTGCCTTAAGTGAAGTAGGAACAACCATAGAATTATCTTCTTATAGAAAAGAAAGTTTACAAGGCGATAGTTGTTTGGTAGAAATTTATAAGAGTTTTGGTGTGGAAACTACATTTCAAGAAAACGCAATTTCACTCAAAAAAACCACTGTCATTCTGAGTCCCGATAGCTATCGAGACGAAGAATCTCTTGACCTCAAAGGTGCTCCAGATATAGCCCAAACCATCGTAGTCACTTGTTTCGGATTAGGATTAGCCTGTAACCTAACAGGTTTACATACTTTAAAAATTAAGGAAACTGATAGATTAGTAGCATTAGATGTTGAGCTGAAAAAATTGGGTGCTGATATTTCTGTAACTGATAAGAGTTTACATTTAAAGTCATCTTCTATAATTCATAAAAATTGTATCATAAAGACCTATAATGATCACCGAATGGCAATGGCATTTGCACCTTTAGCATTAAAAGTGCCTATTACTATTGAAGATGCTGATGTGGTAACAAAATCGTATACCAAATTTTGGGAAGATTTAGAGCATTGTTTTAACCAAAATAAAAGTGTATAAAAAATAAATTACGATACACTAAAGAGGCATTTTTATACGTTATAGTATGATATAAAATCCCCACTCAACATGAGAATTGTACTTCTTTGCTGCCTTTTTCTATGTGTCGCTTTTACTACTCAGGCACAAGAATGGCTTACCGATATTGATGAAGCAAAAAAAATAGCCAACGAAAAAAACCGAAAAATTATATTGGTCTTTCAAGGTTCTGATTGGAACGGGCTGTGTATCAGATTTGAAAAAGAAATGTGGAATAATGCGGAATTCAAAGAGTATGCCCAAGAACATTTTGTGATGCTCAAAGCTGAATTTACAAGAAAGGAAGAAAATAGATTAAGTGAAGAGTTACAAGAAAAGAATAAAAAGCTAAAAGAAAAATATAATTTAGATGGACATTTTCCTTTTGTTGTGGTTTTAAACAAAGCTGGTGAAGCTTTAGGAAATACAGGTTATAAAAAAGTAAGCCCCTATATGTATATCAAAGTCTTGAACTCTTTTAAGCCCTCTGGCAAGTAAGTGATTTGACCTTATCACTGAAGGTAAATCAATTTATATAATCTTCTTTTTTACTTTTTTCAATGTAAAATATTGGTAGTTATCTATCGGCAAAGAAAATGATTATCCGCGTTGCCTATGTCATTTCAAAAAATGATTTTTTTACCCTGTAAAGGTTTGTAAAATCATTTTAAATGTTAAAGTTAGTAACACACACTTATTTTAAGCGTCTTTATTAAATAGATTACACTTTTGTCTAAAAATCAAAAACTAAACCAAGATAGTTATGTTAGGGTATGCGTCTACTGTTAATAAAGAAGTTTTAAATAATAGTTTTAGTAAGATTCATTATTTGATAGGTGATTTTAACGTGGCTGTATATAGTTCAATGCTATCTAGCGGGTGGATAAAAACTGGCGAAGGCACTGCTAGCTATAGATTTGAAAACACGTTTATTACTGAAAAAATAAATTTAGTTAAAGAGAATAGTATTATAACTATGGATAATACCATAGGATATGATTTAGAAAAAAACACATTTAAGTTGTTTACATTAGATATTGGCTTGGGTAATATGAATGTCTTTAAAGGAACTATTCTTGACGGAATATTGACTTTTTGTAGTATAGATTCTGGTTTAAAGAATAGAGATGAATATGACGATTCACTGTGCTTTAAATTAATCTATAAGCAATTATCTGAATTCGAAAATGAATTGGTTGTAGGGTACTCTAAAGATAATGGTAAAACGTGGTTTCCTTTTTTAAAGAATAATTATAAAAGAAAGTAAAAAGAGGCTGTCTGAAAAGGCAGTCTTTTTTTTGCAATTATTTGTAGTAATGCTTTACTCCAAGACCTTATCATGAGCAATTTTGGAAAAATTATAACGTGCTATTAGAGAACAATGAACAACAAAAAATGATACAAGATTTAGAAAAAAAAGTTAAATTAAAAGAACAATTTAAAAAATAAGACAAAGAAGGTTTTTCTGATGATAGTTTCAAAAAAGACTCAATTATTTTTCTATACCCTAATTTTTTTATAACTTACACTAAATTTTAATAATTGTCGCTACTATTTTCCAAAAGACATAATAGTACTGATAAGATTAAATTTGAAAATTTTTATTAATCTTGCTTGTTTACTTTATAGTAAATAAGCTTTAAAACTTTTTTATTTCATCTTATAAAACCACCTGCTTTGCAGGTGGTCATGTTCTAAGGGCTATGCCTATATTTGTATTATGAGCAAATATAAGAAACTTAGCCATGTGATCTATAAATGTGATTATCATATT
>JAKISU010000184.1 GCA_021648445.1 Flavobacteriaceae bacterium | reverse complement strand
AGAGCTAAAGTGATTGATTTCCTTGATAATCAAATTTGGATAAATGATGAATTCGAAAATAGATTAACCGATAATTTCCAAATCATTAAACCCAATTTTTCGGGTTCCTATCTGTAATGAGTATACTAAGTCAAATTGGTATAATTTATCATTCAGACCTCGCCAAAAGAGAAGGAAGAATCTCAAGTTTGAAATTCCTATCAGGATCTTTCTCTTTCAGAACGACAACAGTATTCTCAGATAGACATAGATTAATATAAAACATAAGTGATGGCTTTATTGACTCAGATTAAAATAGGTCTTAAAAATTCGCTTTCAGTCCGAAGTTAAACGCTCTTGGCATGCCGGGTCGTAAACCTGCCGGTCTTCTTGCTACCACATATACTTGATCTGTTAAATTGGTAGTATTGACAAAAAGGGAGATGTTTTTGTTCAGGTTATAGTTTGCGCTGGCATCTATCACAAAATATGAATCGGTTTTTTCGTTAGAAGGTATCTTTCCTTGCCCCGGAGCAGTACGCATTTCGTCTGTATATCTCCCACTTAGGTTTAAACTGAACTTATGATGTTCCAAACCAAGCATAATCGTAAACTGGTTATTTGCCAAATAAGGAAACTGATCGCCCGCCGAAACTTCTCCCCAACCACTAAAATCACTATCAAAATTGTTTTGAAATCTGGCATCTGTATAAGTATAGACTATGGTAAGTGGCAATCTAAATACACTTTGATTTTTTGAAGATAATAGGTCGTATGTTAAGTTGAATTCCAATCCTTTTGTCTCTACAGCTCCGCCATTGAACTGTTCGTTTGTACCTCCGCCTCCGGCAGCTTCAAGATCTGTACCAAGTAGGTTGCTGTAATTATTAAAGAACAGTACTGCCTGACCGGATAGTCCATTTTTTGCATACCTTGTACCCAATTCATAGTTGATACTTTTTTCGGGTTCGAGTTCATCTTTTGAACCTGGAGGAGCAAAACCTTTGTGAATTCCTATAAAAGTACTTAGGTAATTGTTGAATCGATAATCAAGACCGATACCGGGAATAAAAACATCCACTGTATTGCTTCTTTCCGATAAGTTAACACCTGTCCTGTCAGGATCTTCTTTACCGTAATCATCTCTTGCCGAACTTATATTTTCGTACCGAATACCCGGAGTTGCCGTAAATTTACCAATTCTTAATTTATATTGAAGGTAGGTTGCTATAGCATTAGCTGTTTCAATACGGTTGCTTTCCGTACCATGTATTCCTGCTTTGGTGAGTTCCATCATGCCATTATCCATTGCATATTCATCAACCCATTGAAAACGATTAATTTGATCCTGATGTATCCTGATACCTAAATCAATATTGTGACTTATTTTATTGGTTTCGAAATTGAATCCCAGTACAGTTTGAATTCCTTTTGCATAATAGGTTCTGTTATTGGCTTTTACAAAAAGAGCATCATTATTTATACTGCTCGTTCCCGTAATAATATTGTAGGCGTCCGTATAGACCATCGGATTATCCAATATTTCTGCAATTTTTATTTTATCGCCTGCTGCATCTTTTACCTCATCAAGTTTGTACCAGTTTCTACTAAAATTGGTGCGATATGCCACAGTAGTAACATTAAAGTTTTTTGAGAATTTTACATTATGCGTTAAAGAGAATTGTGATTGTTCAGTATTTATCCGGTCAACTTGAGAACCGGCATATCTACGGATTGGATTGATGTCGAAATCTTCTTGAGTCAGACCAAGATAGGTCTCATTAATCTTTCCTATTGACTGACCAATTTTAAAAGTAAGAGATTGATATATTTTAGCATCAGCATTGGTATTGATACGAAACTTAGCAAGATAATCTTGCTTGTCAAAACCAGAATTTCTGCTTAAACCTCTATTTCCTGCTCCGTCTAATTGTTTAAAGCCATTTGAACCATATTGGAACGTCTCCACTATGTACCCAAAATTCTTATGAGAATCACCAACAAAAGCATGAAG
The DNA here is from genome assembly GCA_021648445.1 of Flavobacteriaceae bacterium. GTDB lineage: Bacteria > Bacteroidota > Bacteroidia > Flavobacteriales > Flavobacteriaceae > Aureibaculum. Next base: position 1,840 of record JAKISU010000184.1, on the reverse strand, counting down.
GTTTCTACTTCCGAAACTTCCGCCCAACAGATTTATTCTTCCGGAAAAATCATTGGGAATTTGAGTTGAGATCAGGTTTATTGCACCACCTGTAGTATAAGGGCCGTATTTTATTTGGCTGCTTCCTTTTAGAATTTCCACACCTTGCATTCTTCCTATTGTAGGAAAATAATAAGCAGCCGGTGCAGCATAAGGAGCAGGAGCCATTAGTACACCGTCTTCCATGACTGTAATTTTAGTATTTCGTTCAACACCAGTTCCTCTTAATCCTATACTAGGAAAAAGACCGAAACCATCCTCTTCTTGTATGTTTACTCCCGGTACAGCTCGTAAAGTACGGTTAATATCAGTGTAATTGAATTTTTGGATTTCCTTTGGTGAAATGTAATGCACTGAACCCGGAATATCTTTTATACCAATATTACCACCTGTAAGAGTTATTTCTGACAGCGTAGATATGGTTTCTGTCAACGTAAAATCAGCCCTCGTGGTTTCACCTACCTCAACACTTATTTCTTTTTTTTGAGTAAAATAACCGATTGCAGAAACTACTAATGTATAATTTCCACTCGGTACATTTTTTATCATGTAATTACCATTACCGTTGGTTGCTGCACCTAGTTGGGTACTCTCAAGATAAACTGATATACCCGAAAGAACTGTTGAACTACCTGTTTGTATTATTCTTCCTTCTATGATTGTGTTTTGGGCAATTGAACTAAAAGATGTTATTAATACTGTTATTACGATTATTAGTGTTCTGTTCATTTTACGTTTTTATTTATTTAGAATGATTCTAAATAATTTTAAGCAAATGTATGATGAAATTAAATTCTTGTCAATCGCCTTTAAGGGTTAAAGTGCAATCGCTAAAAGGAGGTAGTTTGCATACTTAATTTAAGGTAGAGCACATAGTGCATACTGCTTTTTTAGGATGGATGAGTCCTGCATTCACTGCATAAAGTACAATACCTGATGTAGATCTAACACCGAGTTTTTTAAAGATATTCTTACGATGCGTGTTGATAGTATGATGACTTAAAAAAAGTTTAGTAGCCACTTCTTTACTAGTCATTCCTTGCGAGATGAGCGTAGCGATTTCAGTTTCACGTTCTGACAAACTGGTTGGGTCACAATCTTCTTTATTGTTAGATGTAAGTTTTTTTTCAAGGAGTATATTTATGATTTTGTTGCAGTAGAATTTATCTCCTTTTACAATTGCAAAAACAGCATTGATTAATTCTTCTTCGTCACATTCACGTGTCAGGTAGCCATGTACACCTAATTCAAGAACGGAGAGAACATAAGAGGGATTTTTATCAGTGGAAATAACGAGAATTTTAATGTCAGGGTATAGTTGCCTCACTTGTTTGGTATCTTTGCTAGAAAAATGACCGGGTTGGTCGGAATCAATAATCAATAATTCAGTTCTTTTTTTTTTGAGAATGTCAAAAAGTTCTCGATTATTTTCGGCTTCATACAGTTCGTCAACACCTCCATTTTTGAAAAGTACAGATTTCAGCCCGGCACGTACAAGTGTATTTGAATTTGCATGTAACATGTTAAAATTACCCATTTTTTTAATTTAGAATGATTCTTAATAAGGTACAAATTAAATCATTATTTAGAATTAATCCAAATAATAAAACATCTTTTTTTTAAAAAATATGAATAAAGAATGGTATAGAATTATACTAATGTTAACCCGTTGTACTAGGGCAAACGCACACTTATAAATTTAAAACTTTAAGCAAATAGTTGTTGTCCCAAGCAGCTCTAAGTCTTTTCCCTTTGACTCCTTGTTTTTCTGTTTTTTCATTTTTAAGTTTATTGAGTGCTA
>JAKISU010000035.1 GCA_021648445.1 Flavobacteriaceae bacterium | reverse complement strand
TTGAAAGTTTTACTGTAAAATCAACAGATTCTCACTACATTTTAAATATAAATTTCTCAAAAAAGATAAAATTGGGTTCTTGTTTTTTGAGAAAACTAAAAAAATCAATTTTTAGAACCCGCCTTAACTTTTAATAAACAAGGGTCTATCTCCACGACGGCTCGGTTAAAACTCCAATTTTAATTGAATATCAAATACAGTTGATCTTTCTTTCTTTTTACTATTTGTATTCAAATTTGTTAAGGACAAACCCAACAATCTAACTGAGTTATGCATTCTTTCTTGATATAACAATTCTTTAGCAACTTCAAAAAGCAAGTCTTTATCATTGATAAAATATTGTAGCGTTTTACTTCGGGTCTGTAAAGAAAAATCGCTATACTTAATTTTTAATGTAATGGTCTTACCTGAAACCTTAGTTTTTTTTAATCGTTTTTCTAATTCAGTTGCTATACGTTCTAACTTTTCTAACATATATATTTCTGAAGTCAAATTTGTATGAAAAGTATGTTCGGTAGCTACAGATTTCCTTATTCTATCCGTTTTAACTCGACTATTATGAACTCCTCTTACAATATTGTAATAATACCCTCCTGATTTTTTAAAATGTTGCGTTAAAAACTCTACAGGTTTTTCTTTTAGGTCTTTTCCTGTAAAAATACCTAAGTTATACATTTTTGCAGTAGTAACTTTACCAACACCATAAAACTTTTCAATAGCTAATTCTTCCAAAAATAAAATCACTTCTTCCGGTGGTATTGTTTTTTGCCCGTTGGGTTTATTAATATCAGAGGCTACTTTAGCGATAAACTTATTGACAGAAATTCCTGCAGAAGCTCGTAAACCTATTTCATCAAAAATGCGTTGTCTTATTTCTTGTGCCAACATGGTTGCAGAAGGCATGTTTTTTTTATTATGCGTCACATCTAAATATGCTTCATCTAACGAAAGTGGTTCTACCAAATCAGTATATTCAAAAAAAATATTTTTTATTTGTTTAGATATTTCGCTATACCTATCAAACCGTGGTCTTACAAAAATAAGATGAGGACAATTTTTTCTTGCCAATACACCACTCATCGCCGAACGAACCCCAAACTTACGTGCTTCATAACTGGCTGCAGAAACCACGCCTCTATCTCCGCCACCGCCGACAGCTAATGGTTTTCCTCTCAATTCAGGATTGTCTAGCTGTTCTACAGAAGCGTAGAATGCATCCATATCAACATGAATAATTTTACGATGTGCTACATTTTCATTCACATTATAAAACTACAAAAAAAAGACCTCACAGTTTTATGTACTGAACTCGTTTCAGTACATAACCTGTGAGGTCTAAAATAAAATTTAAGTTTATATGCTTCCCTTTCTGGGAGGTCAGGAAGAGCTACTACACCACTCCTTGAGCCAACATAGCATCAGCTACTTTTACAAAACCGGCAATATTAGCACCTTTTACATAATCTATAGAGCCGTCATCATTTTTTCCATATTTAAGACATGCAGTATGTATATCTTCCATAATCTGCTTCAGTTTAGCATCTACTTCTTCTCTTGTCCAATTATAACGCAATGAATTCTGACTCATTTCTAAACCGGAAACAGCAACGCCTCCGGCATTTGAAGCCTTACCCGGAGCAAATAACATTTTATGTTTTTGAAAAGCTGTAATCGCTTCAGGAGTACAGGGCATATTGGCACCTTCACTTACACAAATACAACCATTTGAAGCCAATGTATTAGCAGCATCACCATCTAATTCATTCTGTGTTGCACATGGTAACGCAATATCACATTTTTCAGCCCAAGGTTTTTTACTTTCAACAAACTTAGCATTCGGATATTTTAAAACATATTCTTTTATTCTACCACGTTTTACATTTTTTAAATCCATTACAAAGGCTAACTTCTCTGTATCTATACCATCAGCATCATAAATATACCCTGAAGAGTCAGACATTGTAATTACTTTACCTCCTAATTCAATAGCTTTTTCAGCAGCAAATTGAGCTACATTACCGGAACCTGAAATAGTTACTATTTTTCCATTAAAAGAGTCATTTTTAGTAGCTAACATATTCTGTGCAAAATATACATTACCATAACCGGTAGCTTCCGGTCTGATCAAAGACCCTCCCCATGTAGCACCTTTACCTGTTAATACACCGGTAAACTCATTACGTAATTTTTTATATTGACCGAATAAGAATCCTATTTCACGACCACCTACACCAATATCCCCGGCAGGCACATCTGTATTATGACCTATATGGCGACATAATTCGCTCATAAAAGCGTGACAAAAACGCATAATTTCATTATCAGATTTTCCTTTAGGGTTAAAATCAGAACCTCCTTTACCTCCGCCCATCGGTAATGTTGTTAATGAGTTTTTAAAGACTTGCTCAAAAGCCAAAAATTTCAAAATACTCAAATTTACTGTAGGATGAAATCTTAAACCTCCTTTATATGGTCCAATAGCAGAATTCATTTGAATACGGTATCCTCTGTTTACTTGAACCTCACCGGCATCATCTACCCAACTAACCCTAAACATTATTACTCGTTCGGGCTCAACCATTCTTAATAGAATATTTTTACCACGATAAATATCTTTATTAACGATATAAGGTATTACTGTTTCAGCAACTTCGTGAACAGCTTGTAAAAATTCCGGCTCATGATGATTGCGTTGTTTCACCAAGTCCATAAATGCATTTATTTTTGATTCCATAATTTTATTGGATTATTTTTATTCTTTTTACAATTTAACGCGGTAAAAGTAATTAAAATTGTAATATTTTAAATTTAAAAACATACTTTTTTTTACACATAATGTAAGTAGCCCAAATTATACATTAGAAAATTTATTACGTCTTGAAACTACTGCAAAATCCGCTTGGGTATATCGTTATAATACCTTTTTATAAATCACCTTAACGATGTTATGTTAATTTATAAAAAGGTTATATTTCTATTATGATTTCAATCTTCACAACAAAATTAATGTAGAATTTGGGATTAACGAAAATGTTTGAATTCTATTATTTAAAACGAAAGAAAATCTACAGAAAACTAATCCCTGATAGTTAAAGAAAAAGATTAAATTTGCAATCCAATACTAAAGACTACATGTTAGGTAAAGTACATAAATTAATTGATGAAGTAACAAATTTTAAAGCTACTTCTAAAGATGAAATCGAAGCTTTCAGAATTAAATACTTAGGTAGCAAAGGCTTGTTGAAAGGTTTATTTTCCGAATTTAAAAATGTAGATGCCGAATTGCGTAAAGATTTCGGACAAGCATTAAACACCTTGAAAAATGCAGCCACTGACAAAGTTACTGAACTAACTGATGCTCTAGATAGTACAACGGAACAAAAAAGTCTATACGGAGATTTAACGAGACCTGCTGAACCTATTGAACTAGGTGCTCGACATCCTATATCTATAGTTAGAAATCAAATTATCGATGTGTTTTCTCGTATTGGATTTACCATCTCAGAAGGTCCTGAAATTGAGGACGACTGGCATAATTTTACAGCATTGAACTTACCGGAATATCATCCGGCAAGAGATATGCAAGACACTTTTTTTGTTGAAAAATCTAAGGATGTTGAAAAAGATATGCTATTACGAACACATACCTCATCAGTACAGATTCGTTATATGGAAAATAACGAACCTCCTATACGAACGATCTCTCCCGGTCGAGTGTTTAGAAATGAAGATATTTCTGCACGTTCACACTGTATTTTCCATCAAGTGGAAGGCTTATATATTGACACTGATGTGTCGTTTGCCGATTTAAAACAAACACTAATCTATTTTACCAAAGAAATGTTTGGGAAATCTAAAATAAGATTACGTCCATCATACTTTCCGTTTACCGAACCAAGCGCTGAAGTTGATATCTATTGGGGACTAAAAACAGAAACCGATTACAGAATTACCAAAGGTACAGGCTGGTTAGAAATTATGGGTTGTGGCATGGTAGACCCTAATGTATTAAAAAATACCAATATTGATCCTGAAAAATATAGTGGTTTTGCTTTCGGAATGGGAATTGAACGCATCGCAATGTTATTATATCAAATACCGGATATTAGAATGTTATTTGAAAATGATATCCGGTTTTTAAAACAATTTAAGTCTGTACTATAAATGAGTCTTAAACATTTCTTAAGCAACAGGAGTTATCATTGTATCAAGCTTAAAAAAACAGCGACCAATCATTTTGAAATTAAAGCCAAGATAAATGGTAAAAAAGGTCGATTTATTTTAGATACCGGTGCTTCAAATTCATGTGTTGGTTTTGATGAAATTGAAAAATTTAATTTGATTACTGAAGATTCTGACCATAAAGCGGCCGGTGCCGGCGAAGGAGAAATTGATACTCAAATTTCTAAAAAGAATAAGATAAAGATCGGTGATTATAAACTAAAAAAAGTGAATCTTATATTGTTAGACCTAACACATATCAATAGTGCACTTACCAAACAAAATGCAACACCTGTAAATGGAATTATTGGCGCTGATATTTTAGAAAAAGGAAAAGCTGTAATTGATTATGATAAGAGAAAATTGTTTCTATTAGACTAAATTTTATTTCTATATGATAGTTAAAAGATATTGTACGAAAGTTATTGGGTTACTAAGTTATTGAGTTACTAAGTTATTGAGTTAAATAAATTCAAAACCCTAAAACATAATAACAAACAACAAAATGTCTGACAATCGATATAACCTCAAAAGCGTTTTATTATATTGTTATCACACATTAAAAAACGAATCCTAAATGATAAGCAATTTAATAACACAAATAGATAATAAAGAAATTGTTTTACCAGCAATACAGCGTAATTTTGTATGGAATGAGAATAGAATAACAATGATGTTTGATTCTATTATGAGAGGTTATCCATTAGGTATTGTATTGTTGTGGGAAACATATTTAGATATTAAGTATCGAGAATTTAATGATGATTATAACTCTGAATCAAAATATTCATTCAAAGATAATGATACAAGTAAAAGACTAAAATTAGTTTTAGATGGCCAACAAAGATTACAATCATTATTTATTGCAATTAATGGACGACTTGATAATAAAGTATTATTCGTTGATTTATTGAGTGGAAAAAAGGCTGATGATTTTAGAGAGGTTTTTTACATATTTAGATTTTTACATATTTCAAAAGCAAAAGAAATAAAGAAGAAGACAATTGAAAACAGAAATAATAATAAAGAAGAAGACAATAATGAAGAAGAAAAAATACCAATATATGTATCCGTAAAAGAAATTCTTTCTTCCAGCCCAGAAAGTCGCTTAACTTTAAAAAATAAAATAAAAAAGGAATATAAATTAACAGATGAAGAGGTTTTAAGATTTGAACTTAATATGAACAAGTTGATTCATTCAATCACGAATGACCCTAATGTATTAAAGGTTTCGACCATTGATGAAAATAAACCTAAAGATAGCCAAGATAGAAAAACTGAATCTGACATTTTGGAAGCCTTTGTTAGGATAAACAGACAAGGAATTACATTAAGCAGGTCTGACTTGATTTTTAGTATGCTCAAACTAAACTGGAAAGAATCATCTGAAGAATTACCTGATTTTATTAAAGAGATTAATGAAGGTAATAACCTTGGTATAGATATAGACTTTGTAATTAGAACTTTATTTACAGTTTCAAATTTAGGTTCCAAGTTTGATGTTAATTTATTAAGAAAACAATCGAATATAGTTAAAGTTAAAGCAAATTATGAAAGGACTTGCAACGCAATAAGGTCATTAGTTGATTTTATGGAAGATGAGTGTAATATTCTAAACAGTAATATTATTGGAGGTTATCTAAATTTAATTCCTATTGTCTATTATCTTGCAAATACACCTGATAATCTTGTCCCAAATAGTGAAATCAACAGATTAAAAAAGGCTTTATACATTTTTAGTTTTACAAAACCATTTAGCCGTTATGGTGACAGTAGAATTGGAAAATTTGTAAGAGAAGAAATAAAACCACTAATTGACAAAAAAGATTATACTTTTCCTTTAGAAGACTCAATTGGTTGGGCAAATTCCTGGGAAAATTACAACTCTTTTGACATAAAACTGTTACAAAGAAATAGGCATTTAACTTTACACTTATTGCAAGGAAAACAAGGAACAAAAGTTAAATACTCAAGAAATTCACCTGAACTTGACCATATTTTTCCAAAATCTAAACTTAAGGAAAAAGGATATGAAAGGGGAGAAATTAATGCGTTCGGTAATTTTTGGATTCTTGCTAAGACAAAAAACCAAAATAAATCTAATAAACATCCAAAAAAATATTTTGCAGATGTTGATGATTCAATTCTTAAAAAATCATTGATTGACAGAGAAATGTTTGATTATCGTAAATACAAAAGTTTTGTCAAGTGGAGAGAAAATGAAATATTAACAAAAATCAAAAAACTTTTAGGAGTTAAAGATAACGAAATTGACTTTGATACTATTTGGACTGAAGATGAATAAAAACAATAAAAATGTGTGATAATAAAATGTCCTAAATCTCTGATTAATATTAAATTAAATCAAAATTAGTACGTAAAAATAAAGTAAGTAATAAACCGAAAATGAAGTGCTTTAAATGCCCAACGCTTCATACACAAACCGATGAAGTATCTCAAAAAATAATGACTCAACTTCAAACACATAATTTATATTCTCAAATCACAGAATTATTGCAATCTGCTAGAAGGCAAGTTGTCCGTTCTGTAAATCAAACAATGGTGTTTACCTATTTTGAAATAGGGAGAATGATTGTTGAAGAAGAACAAAATGGAAAAGAAAGAGCAGTCTATGGTAAACAACTTTTAAAAGGGCTTTCGCAAACATTAACCAAAGAATTTGGCAAAGGGTTTTCTTTGAGAAATATTGAACAAATGAGAAAGTTTTATCTTGTTTTTTCAAAAACGCAAACACTGTCTGCGAAATCTAACCCAATTAATAAACATCTGCAAAAATCACCCTTCACGTTTGAATTAAGCTGGTCTCATTATTTAAAACTAATGCGGATTGATGACAAAAATGAACGGAAGTTTTATGAGATTGAAGCTGTAAAAAGTAATTGGAGTGTCAGAGAATTACAAAGACAATATGATACAGCTCTTTATTCAAGACTAGTATTAAGTAGAGATAAAGAAAAAATAAGAGAGTTATCAATTAAAGGTCAGTTACTCGAAAAACCAAAAGATGCTATAAAAGACCCCTATATATTAGAATTTATTGGACTTCCAGAAAAATCAATATATTCTGAAAGCGAATTAGAACAAAAAATCATTGATAAACTAGAGCATTTTTTACTTGAACTAGGCACAGGTTTTACTTTTGTAGCTAGACAGAAAAGAATTTCTTTTGATGACAAGCACTTTAGAATTGACTTGGTTTTTTACAATCGTATTTTGAAATGTTTTGTGTTAATTGATTTGAAAATAGGGGAATTGAAACATCAAGACATCGGACAAATGCAGATGTATGTAAATTATTATGATAGAAAAGTGCGTTTGGATGACGAAAATAAAACCATTGGAATAATTCTTTGTCAAAACAAAAGTAAGGCAGTTGTAGAATTTACATTGCCCGAAAACAATGAGCAAATTTTTGCAAGTAAATATAAAACCGTTTTACCAAGTAAAAATGAATTAAAATTATTAATAGAAGAAAAATAGAATTAATTTTTTTAGATAAAACGACCTGAAGAATTGTTAAACATAAAAGAATAAAATGTCAGATAACAGATATAACCTTAGAGGTGTTTCCGCTTCAAAAGAAGATGTACACAAAGCTATTTCCAACATTGACAAAGGACTTTTCCCAAAGGCATTTTGTAAAATCGTTCCCGATTATTTGACCAATGATGATGACTATTGCATTATAATGCACGCAGATGGTGCCGGTACAAAATCATCACTAGCCTATATGTATTGGAAAGAAACCGGAGATATTTCTGTTTGGAAAGGTATCGCACAAGACGCTCTCATTATGAATATTGACGATCTATTATGTGTTGGTGTAACAGATAATATTTTACTATCATCTACCATTGGTAGAAATAAGAATGTGATTCCCGGTGAAGTGATCTCTGCTATTATCAATGGCTCTGAAGAATTATTAAAAGACTTAGCCGGCTATGGCGTAACTATCCATTCTACCGGTGGTGAAACTGCTGATGTTGGTGACTTGGTAAGAACCATTATTGTAGACTCTACCGTTACAGCAAGAATGAAACGAAGTGATGTTATTAATAACGCTAATATAAAGGCCGGTGATGTAATTGTTGGTTTGGCTTCTTTCGGACAAGCAACTTATGAAAAAGAATACAATGGCGGAATGGGTAGTAACGGACTCACTTCTGCACGTCATGATGTTTTTGAAAAACATTTAGCAGAAAAATATCCTGAAAGTTTTGATCATGCTGTTCCTGAAGATCTAATTTATTCAGGCAACATGAAGTTAACTGATAGTGTTGATGACGCTCCAATTAACGCGGGAAAATTAGTACTTTCACCAACCAGAACTTATGCTCCTATTATAAAAGAAATTCTTTCTAAATACTCATCAAAAGAAATTCACGGAATGGTACATTGTAGTGGTGGCGCTCAAACTAAAATTTTGCATTTTATCGATAATCTTCATATTATAAAGGATAATCTATTTGATATACCCCCACTATTTAAATTGATACAAGAGCAGTCAAATACCGATTGGAAAGAAATGTATCAGGTTTTTAATTGCGGTCATCGAATGGAACTCTATGTTCCACAAGAAATTGCTGATGACATTATTGCAATTTCTAATTCTTTTAATGTAGATGCTCAAATTGTAGGTCGTGTGGAAGAATCTGACAGCAAGAAATTGACTATTACTAGTGAATTTGGAGAGTTTATGTATTTTTAGTTTCATTTTTTTTGTAACAAAACACCAAATCAATTCACTAATAACCTGAGTTTGACCTAATATTTTTTTACAGCTTAGATAGAACTCAGGTTAATAATAAAACAACTCAAATGATTTTACGATTTTTAAAATTAGAATGGAAACAGTTTTTCCGTTCATCATATTGGCAAAAGAGTATGGCATTAAATATGCTCATGGGCTTTTTTGCTATCTACTTTTTAGTTTCTTTTTTGGCTTTAGGCTTTGGAATTATTCCTATTCTGAAAGAATTTTCCCCTGATGTTGATCCATTACAAAAGCTAAACTCCCTATTGATCTTTTGGTTTTTAGGTGATCTTATTTTTAGGTATTTAATGCAAAAATTACCTATGATGAATATTAAACCATTATTAATATTACCCATCAAAAAAACAATATTGGTTCATTATGTGTTGGGTAAATCTGTAGTTTCCTTTTTTAATTTTTTACCTCTTTTTGCTTTTATACCTATAAGTATAATGTTACTTAGAGAAGATTATAGTACTATTGGAGTTTTAGGATGGTTAGCAGCAATGATTTCCCTTACTTTGTTTAATAACTTTATCAATTTTTTAATCAATAAAAATAATATTGCTTTTACAAGTATTGCTTTTATTTTAATCACATTAATAACAATTCAATATTTTGGAGTATATGATATAACTCCGTTTTTTGGTCATTTATTTGACTCTTTAATTAAAACTCCTCTACTTGCCATAGTACCATTGGTATTAGCCATATCGACTTACTTTTTAAACTTTAAAGACCTTAAAAATAAGGTTTATTTAGACGATGCCATCTCTAAAAAGATAAAAGAAGCTAATACAGTAGATTTATCTTGGGCTGATAAATTAGGTGATGTTTCAATATTTATAAAAAATGATATTCGATTAATCTGGAGAAACAAACGGACTAAAACAGTATTTTTTATGTCGTTTTTGTTTTTATTCTATGGCTTACTATTTTTCACACAAGACACCTATAACAACATGCCAACATTCCTTGTTTTTGTATGTATTTTTATAACTGGAGGGTTCACACTTAATTACGGACAGTTTATTCCTGCCTGGGATAGCTCTCATTATAAAATGTTAATGAGTCAGAATATCCGTTATCGAAAATTTTTAGAATCTAAATGGGTTTTAATGGTTGTTATGACCATCATTTTATACTTTCTAAGTATTCCATACATCTATTTTGGAGTTGATAAGTTTCTAATTATTACAGCTGGTGCTATTTTTAATATTGGGTTTAATTCACTGTTTTTATTATATGCAGGTTCATTCAATAGAAAAAGAATTGATTTAAACAAAAGTGGCTTTAGCAATATGCAAGGAACAAGTGCTACCCAATTTTTAATTATAATACCTATTATGGGAATTCCAACTATCTTATTTTTTATTTTCAGTAAACTTATTGGGTTTAATGCCGGTGTCATTGCAATAGCTATCACTGGTCTTATCGGAATACTTTTCAAAAACTATTTCATGAACCTGATAGAAAAAAAATACCTACAAGATAAATATGCAACCATTCACGCATTCGATCAAAAATAATAACCACAAACTTAAGACACAAAATATCATGATACAATCGATAAATATTTCAAAAAAATACGGGCAAGCTGAAGTTTTAAACATAGAGAGCCTTGACATTCCTAAAGGTCAAAGTTTTGGATTAGTAGGTAATAATGGTGCAGGAAAAACTACCTATTTTAATATCTTACTAGACTTGATACGACCAACTACCGGAGAAATTATCAATAATAATGTCGTTGTAAATAAAAGTGAAGATTGGAAAACATTTACAGGTTCTTTTATAGATGAAAGTTTTTTAATAGATTATCTAACACCAGAAGAATACTTCTATTTTATTGGAGAATTACGCGGAATGAATACCGCTGATATTGATACATTTTTACAACAGTTTGATGAGTTTTTTAATAGTGAAATTATAGGTAAGAAAAAATATTTACGCGACCTATCAAAAGGGAATCAGAAAAAAGCAGGTATTGTTGCTGCTCTTATAGGTAACCCCGAAGTTGTTATTTTAGACGAACCTTTTGCGAATTTAGACCCAACTACTCAAATTCGATTAAAGCAAATTATTAAAGAACTTACAGAAAACCGAGAAATAACGGTACTTATTTCAAGCCACGATCTAACTCATGTAACCGAAGTTTGTGAACGTATTGTAGTTTTAGAAAAAGGTGAAATTGTAAAAGATATTAAAACCTCAGCAGAAACCCTTAAAGAATTAGAAAGTCATTTTGCTGTTTAATTTTTTATTACAAATCCATCCCATATTTATTTGTACTTTTACTTTCGCAATAATTCGTACTGAATTAAGTTTTAATAGTATGTTTAAAAAAAGGATTATATCTTATCTGCTTTTACTAATTTTTTTAGTTGCACTTTATAGTTGTTCAACAAAAAAGGATGCCTTTTTAAATAGAAATCTCCATACACTTTCTACAAAATATAATGTACTCTTTAATGGTAATGTTGCTTTCGATCAGGCAAAACAAGTATTAGATGATAATTACAATGATAATTTTTGGGAATTATTACCAATTGAACCACTAAAAATTGAAGAAGAAAAATTAGAGATTCCAACAATAAACGAGAAGAAACAAACTGATGATGGTGAAAGTACAGCGCAAGGTTTTGAAAAAGCCGAAGTAAAAGCTGTAAAAGCTGTACAAAAACACTCAATGGATATTAATGGTAAAGAACGCAATCGTCAAATTGATGATGCTTATTTATTATTAGGTAAAGCCCGTTATTATTCGCAACGATTTGTACCTGCTTTAGAAGCTTTTAATTTTATTTTAGAAAATTATACTGATGGAAACCTAAGAGATGAAACCAGGGTTTGGCAGGCTAAAACACTGGTACGATTACAAAACGAACAATTGGCTTTAGAAACTTTAAAATTGCTCTTACAAAATGAATATCTTCCTTTAAAAACTATTGAAAACGCACATACAACCATGGCAATGGCTTATACCTCATTAGATAGTACTGATAAAGTAATCCGTCATTTAGACAGTGCCGTTTTCTTTTCTGACAACAACAAATTAAAAGCTCGTAATTTATTTATTTTAGGTCAGTTATACAGAACTCAGCAAAAAATTGACTCTTCTAATATGGCTTTTGAAGCCTTGGCAAAAACTAAAAAAGCGCCGCTTAGATATAAAATTCATGCTTATATAGACAGAGCTAAAAACTATTCAAAACAAGATAGTACTGAACTTATATTCGCCACTTTAAACAAACTAATCAAAGACAGAGATAATAGACCTTTTTTAGATGAACTTTTTTATCAAAAAGGACTCATTGAACTTCAAAACGATAGCACAAATAAAGCTACAGTCAATTTTGAAAATTCCCTCAGAACAAAACAAGCAAAAGATTTTCAAAGAGAATTATCCTATGAACAATTAGGAAACATTCTTTTTGACAAAGCTGATTTTCAACCTGCAGGTTCTTATTATGATAGCGTTATTCAAATTACAAAAAACAAGAATGTAAAAAGGGTTAGACGTATTATTAGAAAGCGTAAAAGTTTAGAAGAAGTTATTCTATATGAAGGTATTGCTAAAAACAATGATAGTATCTTAAAAATTGCAGCATTACCTAAGGAAGAACAAGAGCAATTTTATCAATCATATATAGATAAACTTAAAAAAGAGGAAGAAGAGGCTAAGAAAAAATTAGAAGAAACTACAATCACTTCAGGTTTTGGTAATTTTAATGATGATGGATCTAAAGATGCTTCAAAAGGTAGTAAATTCTATTTTTATAATACATCAGTAGCTGGTTTTGGTAAACAAGAATTTCGTAAGATCTGGGGCAATAGAGCTTTAGAAGACAATTGGCGTTTATCGAACAAAAAAGCTGCAGCCAAAGCCAAAGAAGAGTTAGACGTGTTAGAAGCAGCTAACACTTTTGACAATTCTAAAAAATATGAGTTAGATTATTATATGAGTAGAATCCCTACAGAAAAAACGAAATTAGACAGTATCACTTCACAAAGAAATGATGCTTATTTTAAGTTGGGTTTAATTTATAAAGAACAGTTTAAAGAATACCCATTAGCAGCAGACAGATTAGAAAAATTACTGAGTTTTAAGCCGAAAGAATCTTTAATATTACCTATTAATTATCACCTTTATAAAATATATACAGAATTTAATGTTGAAGAGAGCAATAAATATAGAGAAGCTATCGTTAACAATTATCCAGATTCTAGGTATGCAGCTATTATCTTAAATCCGGAATACGTTCTTGCATCAAATGAAAAAGACAATTCACCCGAAGGAGTATATAATGATGCCTATTGTGATTATGATTTTTACCGTTATGAAGATGCCTTACAAAAATCTGCAAATGCAATAAAACAATTTGAAGATTTACCAATAATTCCTAAATTTGAATTATTAAAAGCATATATATTGATGAAAACCAAAGGAGCTAAGGCTTTTAAAGAAGCTTTAGATTTTGTGGCAATTAATTATCCGAATACTGAAGAAGGTAAACACGCTGTTAGAATTTTAGGCGGTTTAAATACTGTTTCATCAGAGATTGAAAAAAAATAAATTATTATAAAAGAGAAAATTTTACTCCCCGTATTGACTATGAAAAAGATCGAAATAAAAACGGAGTATAAATTAAAAATGTAAAAATTATGTTTTCTGAAAAAAAATCAAACCCAAACCAAGTACTAGCCCGTAATATTATTGGTAAAGACACCTCTTTTGTTGGAGATATAAAATCTGAAGGAGATTTTAGAATTGATGGTAAAGTAGAAGGTAATATTAAAACTTCCGGTAGAGTTGTAATTGGTACTGAAGGTGCTGTTAAAGGAACCATTGAATGTACAAATGCTGATATTGAAGGGAAATTCTCAGGTAACCTGACTGTTGACCAATTATTATCATTAAAATCATCAGCACATATTTCCGGTGATGTTATATTAGGTAAACTTTCTGTAGAGCCCGGGGCTAACTTTAATGCTACTTGTAATATGAAAGGCTCTATTAAAGCATTAAAAAATGAGCAACCAAAAGCAGAAAAAATCGCTTAATAAATATATTCGCTTTACTGGTATTGCTTTTCAATTAGGCGCAACTATTTATCTTGCCGCTTACTTAGGTAAATGGTTAGATACTAAATTTTTAATGCAGAAAAAATTATTTACTTTAGGGTTTATTTTAATTGGTTTAATAGCTTCTATCTGGAGCATAGTAAAACAATTAAATAAAATAAACAATGAATAGTAAAACATGAATAATCCGCTAAAGTATTTTATCATTTTATTGACTGTATGCGTAACTGTAATTTTCGGATTGCACATTTTATACCTTCATTTTAATCATTTACCTCTTTTTGATCATAAGATTATTCCAGCCTACATTATGAATTACGGATTGGCCTTGGGTGTTTATATTCTTTTATATTCTTTTAGAATTAAACTTAAAACTCAATTAGGGTTTTTATTCATTGCAGGTAGTTTTTTAAAATTTATTCTCTTTTTTCTTTTCTTCTATTCATCCTATAAAGCTGACGGAGATATCAGCACATTAGAGTTTAGTTCCTTTTTTCTTCCCTATGCAGTTTGCCTCATAATTGAAACTGCCGCATTAGTTAAATTACTCAAAAATTTAACGTAATAAATGTATCATTCTGTTAGATAAAAAAACAACAAATAAACATTCAAATTTATTTTTGAATTTGACATAAAACAGTATCTTTGCACGGATTTTAAATACACTGTATTATTTGAGTGATATGCAACAAAAAAAATTACTTAATTTACTTACTTCTTTATTATTAATAATTGCTTTTCAAGCGAATGCGCAACACGAGGAAGAGCATGAGATTATCCAACATAATAATGCTCAAGAAGTCGCTCATGATAATGGTCATGGCGAAACGCTATCCTTGAAAGAACAAATCAAAGCAGATATTAATCATCACTTGTTAGATGCTCATGATTTTCATGTTACTGATTATTTAACTTTTCCTTTACCAATCATATTATGGGATAATGGCTTACATGTTTTCTCATCATCAAAGTTTCATCACGGTGAAAGTGTAGCAGAAAGTAATGGTAATTATTATGCAATATCTCATGGAAATGGACATATCTATAAAACAGATAGTAGCGGAGTAATTCATCATAATGAAAAAGGTTATGAATCTAATGAAAAACCTTTAGATTTATCGATTACTAAAAATGTAGTAATGATTATAGTTACTAGTTTAATTCTCTTTTTATTATTTGGTGGATTGGCAAGATCGTACGCTAAAAATGGTGGAATAGGTAAAGGTCCCGGACGGTTTTTAGAACCTATAATATTGTATATAAGAGATGAAATTGCAATACCAAATATTGGTGAAAAACATTATAAAAAATACATGAACTATTTATTAACCATATTTTTCTTTATTTGGTTTGTAAATTTATTTGGATTAACACCTCTAGGTGTAAATATTACAGGAAATATCGCAGTAACATTTTCACTAGCAATTTTAACCTATTTTATCACAACATTTACAGCCAAAAAAGATTATTGGAAACATATTTTTTGGATGCCTGGAGTCCCTGCACCCATGAAAATTATTTTGGCACCTATAGAATTATTAGGAACATTTATTAAACCTTTTGCATTAATGATACGTTTGTACGCAAATATGAAAGCAGGTCACGTAGTATTAATGAGTATTATAGGTTTAATGTTTTTATTTAAAAGTTGGATTGGAAGCTCGTTATCATTCGGACTTGCATTTGGTTTAATGATATTAGAATTATTAGTAGCAGCGCTACAAGCATATATATTTACAGTATTATCGGCATTATATTTTGGTTCTGCTGCCGAGGAACATGAACATTAATTATTAAATATTTTATTATGGAAGGATTGAATTATGTAGGTGCCGGTTTAATTGTAATCGGAGTTGGAATAGGTATTGGTAGAATTGGTGGGTCAGCGATGGATGCTATCGCTCGTCAACCAGAAGCTACCGGTAAAATTCAAACAGCAATGTTGATTGCAGCAGCACTTATTGAAGGTATTGGTTTCGCAGCATTATTTGCAGCTTAATTAAAATACTAAAAAACCTAAAGCTAGTAGTAACGGTTGGTTACTACTAGTTTTAATTAATGTTTATTAAAGATTAAATTATGGATAAATTATTAAACGAATTCTCTTTTGGATTATTTATATGGCAAACGCTTTTATTTATTGCGCTTATATTTTTGTTGAGGAAATATGCTTGGGGTCCAATATTAAATGCCGTAAATGAGCGTGAAGAAGGTATAAAAAACGCATTGGCTGAAGCAGATAAAGCACGTCAGGAAATTCAAGATATCAATGCTGATAATGAACGTATTTTAAATGAAGCTCGTGCTGAAAGAGATACAATGTTAAAAGAAGCTCGTGATATGAAAACTAACTTGATAGATGAAGCGAAAGATGAAGCAAAAACACAAGCAAACAAATTAATGGAGCAAGCTAAAGCTGCTATACAGAGTGAAAAATTATCTGCTATTGCTGATATAAAAAGTCAAGTGGCAAATTTATCTATTGATATAGCAGAAAAAGTTGTTAAAGATGAACTTTCTGACAAGAATAAACAACTAAAATTAGTTGAGCAACTATTAGGTGAAGTTAAGTTAAACTAATATGATAGGATCTAGAGCTGCCATACGATATGCAAAAGCTATTTTAAATCTTTCATTAGATTTAAAAAAGGCTGATACTATTAATAATGATATGCAATTAATAGCTTCAACTGTTGAAGAAAATACCGAATTGCAATTATTATTAAATAGCCCGGTAATCAAATCTGAGGCAAAAAAATCAGCATTAGTAGCCATATTTGATAAAAAAATTGATGACACCTCTTTGAGTTTAATCAATCTATTAATAGAAAACAAAAGACTACCGTTATTACCTGAGGTAGCAAAACAATACACACTTTTGTATGATGAGCATAAAGGAAGTCAACTTGCAGAAGTAACTACTGCTATTCCTTTAACTGATGATTTAGAAGAGAAAGTATTAGCAAAAGTTAAAGAGATTACAGGTAAAAAAGTAAGTCTTGAAAATATTATTGACCCAACTATTATTGGCGGGTTTATCCTACGTGTTGGCGATAAACAATTTGACGCCAGTATTTTAGGAAAAATGAATAGTTTACGTAGAACGTTTGAAAATAACACATACGCATCCTAATCTATAAAACTGTCATTCCTACGTAGGTAGGAACCTTAAGAATTAAGTTTAGATTATTAATAAAGTAAGAATAAATAATTAACAAATGCTGAATCATCCGATAATTATCGGGACAGCATATTTAATTAAAATTAAATAAATGGCAACAATAAAACCAGCTGAAGTATCAGCAATTTTAAAACAACAATTAGCAAATTTTGATGGCAAAGCGTCATTAAATGAAGTTGGAACAGTACTACAAGTAGGTGATGGTATTGCACGTGTATATGGATTGGCTAATGTACAATATGGTGAATTAGTTCAATTTGAAGACGGATTAGAAGGTATCGTTCTAAATCTTGAAGAAGATAATGTTGGGGTTGTATTATTAGGACATTCTACTGAAATTAGAGAAGGATCGACAGTAAAACGTACAGAACGTATTGCTTCTTTAAGAGTTGGTGAAGGAATTTCCGGTAGAGTTGTAAATACTTTAGGTATACCTATTGATGGTAAAGGTCCAATAGAAGGTGAAACTTTTGAAATGCCATTAGAGCGTAAAGCACCAGGTGTAATTTTTAGAGAACCGGTAACAGAACCATTACAAACAGGTATTAAATCTGTTGATGCCATGATTCCAGTTGGTAGAGGTCAACGTGAGTTAATCATTGGTGACCGTCAAACGGGTAAATCAACAGTTGCCATTGACACTATTTTAAATCAAAAAGAATTTTATGATGCCGGTGAGCCTGTATATTGTATCTATGTTGCCATAGGTCAGAAAGCTTCAACAGTTGCTGCGATTGCAAATATGTTAGAAGATCATGGAGCCTTAGCATATACAACTATTGTTGCTGCGAACGCCTCTGACCCTGCTCCTATGCAAGTTTATGCTCCTTTTGCAGGCGCTGCAATTGGCGAATATTTTAGAGATACCGGCCGTCCTGCTTTAATTGTCTATGATGATTTATCTAAACAGGCAGTAGCCTATCGTGAAGTATCTTTATTATTAAGAAGACCTCCGGGACGTGAAGCATATCCCGGTGATGTATTCTATTTACATTCAAGATTATTAGAACGTTCAGCAAAAGTTATAAATGATAATACTATTGCTGCACAAATGAATGATGTACCAGATTCTTTAAAAGGAAAAATAAAAGGTGGTGGTTCATTAACGGCCTTACCAATTATTGAAACACAAGCCGGTGATGTATCTGCATATATCCCAACCAATGTAATTTCAATTACAGATGGACAAATTTTCTTAGATGGAGATTTATTTAATTCTGGTGTTCGTCCGGCAATTAACGTAGGTATTTCTGTATCTCGTGTAGGTGGTAATGCTCAGATTAAATCAATGAAAAAAGTAGCAGGTACCTTAAAATTAGATCAAGCCCAATATCGTGAATTAGAAGCTTTTGCCAAGTTTGGTTCTGATTTAGATGCGGCTACTATGAATGTAATTGAAAAAGGTAAACGTAATGTTGAAATATTAAAACAAGCTCAAGGAGATCCGTTTACTGTTGAAGATCAGATTGCAATTATTTATGCAGGTTCAAAAGACTTGTTAAAAAGTGTCCCTGTAAACAAAGTAAAAGAGTTTGAAAAAGATTATATAGCATATCTTAATGCAAAACATAGAGATATATTAGACACGTTAAAATCAGGAAAATTGACTGATGAAGCTACCGATGCTTTAGAAAATGCAGCTAAAGAAATATCGGCGAAGTATAATTAAATCCCCTCTCGGCTCTTCCCAAAGGGGAGATGATTGGTGGTAATTATTATTATTTAATACAACAAGTCCTTTCCTTTGGAAAGGATTTAGGATAGGAAAAATGGCAAACTTAAAAGAAATACGTAACAGAATAACATCTATTGGTTCAACCATGCAGATTACTCGCGCTATGAAAATGGTATCGGCTGCTAAATTGAAAAAAGCACAAGATGCTATCACTGCTATGCGACCATATTCTAATAAATTAACTGAACTATTGCAAAGTTTAAGTGCTACATTAGACAGTGAAGTTGGCGGTGTATATGCTACGCAAAGAGAAGTCTCAAATATTCTTTTAGTAGTAATAACCTCAAACAGAGGTCTTTGTGGCGGGTTCAACTCTTCAGTTATTAAAAAATCAATTGATCTTATTCAAAATACATATACCGAAAAACAAGTAGACATATTGGCTATTGGTAAAAAAGGGAATGATTTCTTATCAAAAAAAAATAATGTTATTAATAATCAAAGTGAGATTTTTGACAATCTAAGCTTTGATAATGTTGCTGAAATTGCAAACCATCTGATGAAATTGTTTGCAGATGAAAAATATGACAAAATTGAAATTGTCTATAATACATTTAAAAATGCTGCAACTCAAATCATAACACATGAACAATTTTTACCGATAATTCCTGCTGTAGATAATGAAAATACTAATTCAGATTATATTTTTGAACCTTCTAAGCTAGAAATTGTACAAGGATTGATTCCTAAGTCATTAAAGACGCAGTTATATAAAGCCATTAGAGATTCTTTTGCTGCTGAACACGGTGCACGTATGACAGCTATGCATAAAGCAACTGATAATGCTACAGAATTACGTGATGATCTATTATTAACATATAATAAAGCACGTCAAGCTGCAATTACCAATGAGATTCTTGAAATTGTTGGAGGTGCGGAGGCACTGAATAATTAGACGAAGTGATAACGAAGTCAAATTTATTAAAAGTGCGGAGGCATTGAATAATTAGACGAAGTGATAACGAAGTCAAATTTATTAAAAATGCGGAGGCACTGAATAATTAGACGAAGTGATAACGAAGTCAAATTTATTAAAAGTGCGGAGGCACTGAATAATTAGAAGCCCATCCCTTCCGAAGCCTCGGGACTTCCCAAAGGAAGGGCTAGATATTGAAATCTATCAAAATATAAACAAAACACCCAAAATTTCTTAACTTTGGGTGTTTTGTTTTAAATCACTTTAATGAAAGTTTTATTATTAGATAGCAATCATTCCATCCTAAAAAATGGATTACAAAATTTAGGTTTTCGTTGTGATGAAGATTTTGCTTCCTCAAAAGAAATAGTTGAAGAAAAAATTAATAAGTATGATGGTATTGTTATAAGAAGCAGATTCTCTATTGATAAAACTTTTATCAATAAAGCTTCAAACTTAAAATTTATTGCGCGTGTAGGTGCAGGATTAGAAAATATAGACATTGCCTATGCCGAAGAAAAACACATTCATTTAATTGCTGCTCCTGAAGGAAACAGAAACGCCGTTGGTGAACATACCTTAGGCATGATATTATCGCTCTTTAATAAATTGAATAAAGCAGATAGAGAAGTTCGACAAGGAAAATGGTTACGTGAAGATAACAGAGGTGAAGAACTAGATGGTAAAATCATAGGAATTATCGGCTATGGCAATATGGGAAAAGCTTTTGCTAAAAAACTAAAAGGTTTTGACGTTGAAGTAATTTGTTATGATATAAAGGCTAATGTTAGTGATGAAAACGCTACACAAGTATCATTACAAGAACTTCAGGAAAAAACTGATATACTTAGCTTACATACACCTGAAACGCCATTAACGACTAATATGGTCAATACTGAATTTATCAATACTTTTAAAAACCCCTTTTGGATAATTAATACCGGAAGAGGAAAAAGTATTGTTACCAAAGATCTGGTAAATGCTCTAAAATCGGGTAAAATCTTAGGTGCCGGATTGGATGTATTTGAATATGAAAAATCATCTTTTGAAAATTTATTTAAAAATGTTGTCACATCGAGCTTGTCACATCGAGCGGAGTCGAGAAGCGAGATACCTGAAATTTTTCAATATTTAATCACGTCTGATAACGTATTATTATCTCCTCATGTTGCCGGATGGACAGTAGAAAGCAAGATAAAACTAGCACAAACCATAGTTGACAAAGTAAAAGAAAAATTTTGTTAACTTGCTTAAATGAAAAAGACAATTCTTGTTTTTGGTCTTATCGTTTTAGCATTATTACTTCTTTTTAAAATAAGTAAACACACTTATCTTTCCGGTGATTTTTCGATTGAAATTATTATTGCATTCATAGCATTAGTTTTCTTTTTTATTGGCTTATTTATTAGTAAAAAACAACCTAAACATACTTCAGGAACTAAAGAAGTAAATCATAAAAAGATAAAAGAATTAAATTTAAGCAAACGTGAGTATCAAGTACTTTGTGAAATAGCCATGGGCTTATCAAACAAAGAAATTGCTGACAAATTATTTGTTTCAGAAAGTACAGTAAAAACTCATGTATCAAACATTTTGATAAAACTTAATGCTAAGCGAAGAACACAAGCAATTCAAATTTCAAAAGAGTTACAAATACTTCCTTTTTAAGTGTTTTTACAACTAAAGTAGTAGAATTTTGGTACTTTAGTATGAGATAAATATTATTGCTCTGATGTAACTTTGTAATATTAAAATTTAAACATTATGAAACGAGCATGCTAAAAAGTTTAACACCCAAAGAAATAGCCTGCCCCGTACTTGATACGGGGACTAATAGCGAACTGTCCCGATAGCTATCGGGATGACCGAATTATTAAATTTATAGACACATGAAAAATATAGTTATTAAATACGGTATTAGAAGTGCAATTACCATTGTTATATTATTTTTATTAGCATTGACCCTTGGTAAAAACCTTGGCTATGGTTTACAAGAAGTAATTGGTTATGCCAGCATGGTCATATCATTGTTATTTGTGTTCTTCGGAATCAAACATTTTAGAGACAATGAAAACCATGGTGTAGTTTCTTTTGGAAAAGCGCTATTAATTGGTTTATTGATTACGCTGTTTGCTGCTCTAGCTTTTGGTATTATAAATCTGATTTACATTAAATACATAAACCCGGATTTTACAACAGAATATTATGCACGTTCTATTGAACAATTGAAAAGTTCATTAACAGGTGTAGAATTAGAAACAAAATTGGCTGAAATGGAATCTCAAAAAGAGCTATTTATGAATCCTTATATAAGCTTTCTATTAATGTCTTTTACAGTATTTTTAGTCGGATTAGTAATTTCTTTAATCTCATCATTAATATTACAACGTAAACAAAACTAATTATTATGCAATACGAAGCAAAAACTGTTGACGATTATATTAGCCAAATTCCAGAAGATAGAAAAGACCCAATAAGTAAATTACGACAAGTTATTTAGACAACCTTCTAAAAGGATTTTATGTTCAATTATAGAGTTGAAGATCTTACTGAATTATTATCTGCATTAAAAAAAGAAGGTGTTACAGTAATAGATAAAACTGAAGAGTATGAATATGGTAAATTCGCATGGATAATTGACCTATACGGAAATAAAATTGAATTATGGGAACCTAAAGATGCTGCCTTTTTATAAACCTGAATTGGGTGAAAAACTTATGCAGAAAGCTTCGAAGCCATTTTTAAAGTATCTAAATTTAACATCAATTTTACCATATCATATACCTCAGGTAATTTTTTATTAAACTCATGAGGCGTTTCGAAAAAATGTTCAACTAAAACTGATAAAAACTCGTATTTGTTTTTAAAACCATAGGTTCTTAAATAACCCGAATCAATAATTTTTCGTTGCAATTTTTTGTCCTTCATTCTTTCTAAAAGAATATTAAAATGCTCTAAAAATAAAATAGCTGTAAAACTTTTTTCTCTTAAAAAACTAAAGTGCATAGCATGAGCTAATTCATGTAAGCCTAAATTCAAATTGTTATCTTCAATATTGATTCCTTCTAAAAAATCATCCCAAGAAAAAACAATAGCCCCTAATCTCGGGTTAGTTTCTCCTAAATGACGTTTATTGGTTACTTTTGACAAATAATTTTTAGGATAAATAATAATATTTTCAAATTGTGAAAATAAATAACTTCTCATCCCGAAAGTAAGCATCACCGCTGTAGAGGCTATTAATATCTCCATCTTTTTAGTAATCACTAAACCTCTTCTTCCTATAAAATTATGTGAATCAATAAACTTTAAAACTCTATGCTCAAAATAACGCTTATCTATAGTTGATAAGTTATTATAAAAAGTAAAATTATTGCTAATAATAGCCCTTTGTGCCCCGTACATATTATCAGGAAACAATACAAAACGGGTCAGTTTTACAGACCCTATCATATGACTTAAAAGTTCTATCACAACGAGCTGATTTAAAATAGCAATTTTCAACTATCAATTAATAAGACATCAATAATTAGACCATAATTAATTTATGACTTGCTATAATACAACTTATTTCGTTAATAATTAAAGTTTTAACTAATTATTTTCCTCATAACTAATATAAATCAATTAAATAATTTAGTAAATCTGTAGTTGTAATTATACCAACTAATCTATCATTTTCTACAACAGGTAAAGCATGAAACTCTTTTGAAGCCAATAAAGCTGCCACATCTTTAATGGTTGAATCAGAAGAAACTTTTTCAGGATTGTTTACCATAATCTGACTAACACTCAGCATATTATAAATAGCTGTGGCTCTAGTCTAAAGTAGCGTTTATTTTTGTATATTTACATTAACCTAGATGCCATTATGGATAAAACAGCAATAGAAACGTATTTTAGAGATTTGCCAGAATTAGATCAGAATAGTTTATTATCAT
>JAKISU010000183.1 GCA_021648445.1 Flavobacteriaceae bacterium | reverse complement strand
TCAAGCTTATAGCTCGCTTTCTATAACTTAATCGTTCTTGACTTGAAAGTGTTCTGAAATCAATTTTTTCCATACCGTAAAGATACAAAAAAATCATATATATCGGTATATTAGCGCTAGGTTAATAGTATAACAGTTTGTCAATATTTTTTTAGTTGTATTTTTACATTGTCATTCCTGCGTAGGCAGGAATCCATAAACAAATCAACATTAAGCAATGAAAATAGTTATCTCACCGGCAAAATCATTAGATTTTGAATCTAAAGTTCTAACTGAAAAATATACACAAGCTGTTTTTTTAGAACAATCAGAAAAATTGAGTACTGTGCTTAAAAAGAAAAGCGCAAAACAATTATCTAAATTGATGAGTATTTCTGATAATTTAGGGCAACTGAATTATGAGCGGAATCAACAATGGAGTTTGCCTTTTACGTTAGAGAACTCACGTCAAGCTATTTATGCTTTTAAAGGAACGGTATATGAAGGTTTGGATGCATATACCGTTCCACTAGATAAATTAGATGAACTACAAGATAAATTACGTATTCTATCCGGTCAATATGGTATTTTAAAACCGTTAGATCTAATGCAGCCTTACCGACTAGAAATGGGTGCAAAACTAAAAGTAGGTAGAAAAGACAATCTCTATCAGTTTTGGGACACTGCAATTACAGATATACTTAATAATGAATTAACAGATGATGAACCTTTTATTAATTTGGCGAGTAATGAATATTTTAAAGTCGTAAAACCTAAATTATTGAAAGTCCCGATAATTACTCCGGTTTTTAAAGATTATAAAAACGGAACATTAAAAATGATTGCCTTTTTTGCTAAAAAAGCACGTGGAATGATGGTGCGTTATATTATTGATAATGATATAGAAGTTGCTGAAGACCTTAAAGGTTTCAATATTGAGGGTTATGCTTTTGATACGAATTTATCTACAGAAACGGAATTAGTGTTTACACGATAAAGATAATTGCATGTCAACAAATTACTTTTGATAGGAAATAGAAGGCAGATGACGCTGATCTTTTATGATCTACGCGGATATTTATTAATAAATCAGCAAAAACCTGCTTAATCAGCGTCATCTGCGTTCTATTTGAAAAATGGTCATAGGTTAAAACACTACTTTCCTGCCACAATGTCATTTCAAATTCCTAGATTTCTGCCAAAACCTCGTAAAATAAGTGTTGGCATAATGATTGACTATTTATTTGCAGAATTAGTAAAATTAAAAACAAAAAATCTAAAACATATATTATGAGTAAAATTATAGGAATAGATTTAGGAACAACCAACTCATGTGTTTCTGTAATGGAAGGAAATGAGCCGGTGGTAATTCCTAATGCTGAAGGAAAAAGAACAACACCTTCTATTGTGGCCTTTGTTGAAGGAGGAGAACGTAAGGTTGGTGACCCTGCAAAACGTCAAGCAGTTACAAATCCTACCAAAACGGTATATTCTATCAAACGTTTTATGGGTAACAAATATTCTGAATCTAAAAAAGAAGCAGATCGTGTACCTTATAAAGTAGTAAAAGGTGATAATGATACCCCAAGAGTAGATATTGATGGTCGTTTATATACACCACAAGAAATTTCTGCAATGATATTGCAAAAAATGAAAAAAACAGCAGAAGATTATTTAGGTCATGAAGTAAAAGAAGCTGTAGTTACTGTACCTGCTTATTTTAATGATGCACAACGTCAGGCAACAAAAGAGGCCAGTGAAATTGCAGGTTTAAAAGTAAGTAGAATTATCAATGAGCCTACTGCTGCTGCATTAGCATACGGATTAGATAAATCGGGTACTGATAAAAAAATTGCAGTTTATGATCTAGGAGGAGGTACTTTTGATATTTCTATCCTTGAAATTGGAGATGGTGTATTTGAAGTATTGTCTACAAATGGTGATACACATTTAGGAGGTGATGATTTTGACCATGTAATTATCGATTGGTTAGCGGATGAATTCAAGAAAGAAGAAGGTATTGATCTTCGTAAAGACCCAATGGCGTTACAACGTTTAAAAGAAGCTGCTGAAAAAGCAAAGATTGAATTGTCATCAAGTACACAAACAGAAATAAACTTACCTTATGTTACTGCTACTGATAGCGGGCCAAAACACTTGGTAAAAACATTGACTAGAGCTGCTTTTGAAAAATTAGCTGACAATTTGATCAAGCGTTCAATGACTCCAGTTAAAAAAGCCTTAAAAGATGCAGACTTATCTACTTCTGAGATTGATGAAATTATCTTAGTAGGTGGTTCAACACGTATACCTAGAATTCAAGAAGAAGTTAAAAAATTCTTTGGTAAAGACCCTCATAAAGGAGTAAATCCTGATGAGGTTGTAGCTGTAGGAGCTGCTATTCAAGGTGGAGTATTGACCGGTGATGTAAAAGATGTATTGTTATTAGATGTTACACCGCTTTCATTAGGTATTGAAACTATGGGTAATGTAATGACAAAATTGATTGAAGCAAACACTACGATTCCTACAAAGAAATCACAGGTATTCTCAACAGCAGCTGAAAACCAGCCATCTGTAGAGATTCATGTATTACAAGGTGAACGTGCCATGGCAGGTGATAATAATACGATTGGTCGTTTCCATTTAGATGGAATTCCACCTGCACCAAGAGGTGTGCCTCAAATTGAAGTAACATTTGATATTGATGCCAACGGTATTATCAATGTTTCAGCAAAAGATAAGGGGACAGGTAAAGAGCATAACATTCGTATAGAAGCATCTTCAGGTTTGTCTGAAGAAGAAATTGAAAAGATGAAAGCTGATGCTGAAGCGAATGCCGAAGCAGATAAAAAAGCAAAAGAAACCATTGATAAAATTAATGGTGCTGATGCGATGATCTTCCAAACAGAAAAACAATTAAAAGAGTTTGGTGATAAATTATCTGATGATAAAAAAGGACCTATAGAGTCTGCATTAGAGGAATTGAAAAAAGCACATGAGTCTAAAGATATAGCACAGATTGATACAGCTATGGAAAAGATCAATGAAGCTTGGAAAGTAGCCTCAGAAGAAATGTACAAAGCAGAACAAGAAGCACAAGCCGGAGCACCAGAACCAGATGCAGGAGCAGAAGCAACTTCAGAAGGAGATGATGTACAAGATGTAGATTTTGAAGAAGTAAAGGAAGAGTAAAAAGAGAACTCTTTTTAGATACACATAACCCACTCATTTATACAGAATTTGTTTCAGTATTGAGTGGGTTTTTAATTTTAACTTAGAAAATCACTTGCTCAGCAAGTAGGAGTTTACCTCTTTTTAGATTTGTTAGGTTTTTATTCTCTCATAATTTCTTCAACTAAATTAGCTTCTTCATCACTGAGTTGTTTGCCTTTAAGAGAAATTAGTAGTTTTGTAAGTTCTTCAATATTTTCAATAGATGTCATCTGGGTAGGAAAATCTAGTTGATTGAAAAGCTCTATAATGGTTCTTACCGCATTTAACTTCTTTTGCTCAATATAAATAGTATATCGTATCTCTAATTCTATCTCTGATAATTTTTTAATCATAATTAGTATCTTTTTTCGGCAAATATATTTCCTGTATTTTGAAGAGAAAGCGACATGTCATGTCTTTTGAATCTGTCTTATCTCAATAGATTAGGTAAGCTATTTATAGGTGATATTTTCCGCCTACCGTAGAGGTCATTTTATATACTATTATTTTTTAAGTATTTTTACGTAATTAATGTGATTTCGATATAACTAAAATAGCAAGTCATTAAAAATGTATAAAGGGGACTTCTAAAATTTAACCATCTGTCAATCATATAATTATCTGTATATTTACCTTGTAAAAATCCAATTTAAACCAAATGTACAAAGCACAAGGAAAAAAAGGCTTATTTGATGAGGAG
>JAKISU010000034.1 GCA_021648445.1 Flavobacteriaceae bacterium | reverse complement strand
AAGAATTCCTCGAGGCTTGCCTCGGGGTAAAAGTGGAAAGTTTGAAAACCTTAGGTTTTCATTAATCTAAAAATATTTTTTCCGCTTGATACCTCGTCAGCTTGCTGCGGGGTCATTCATTGATTTATAATGATGGAAGATATTGCATTATAATGAACTTGGTAACACAGCCGTTCGTATGGAAGTATTTCCAGATGAATACGAATATGCTCAAAATATGATAGTTGGAGAAACAATAATAGGGCAAACTAGTGGAACAAGTGCAATCGTAACAGGATTAAAGCCAACAGGTTATAATTTTGACTACGATGCGGGCAGCCCCTTTGTTCAATCCGAGACAATAATCGGTCAGACTAGCGGTGAAAATAGAACTAGAATGAGGTATATAAGAAGCCATAATAATACTAGATTTGGTTCTGATTACCCCATACAAACTAATGTCTGGGAAACTGTTGTTTACCACCTAAAGTTTAGTTCAACCGATCCACTATTACAATTTTACAAACATATAGGTGAAACAGGGTTTGATAGTAATGGCAAACCAATTAATGGCAGTATGCAACTTATTTATGAAGATGCGATTGACAAGACGTTAAAATCATCCACTGATAAGGCTTGGGCAATGTTGATTTTTACCTACTGGAACGGTGGTGCTCCACAAACCCAAAATATGTATATTGATGATTTATGGATTTCAACTTCTCCTCCACCCGAATTAGTAGGAAATCTTTCTGTAGGAAATAATGAACTGTTTAGTAGTACTATTTCTATTTACCCAAACCCAACTTCTAACACTTTTTTTATTGATTTAAAAAGCGAAACCCTAGAAAAAGCAATCATCTACAACCAATTAGGTCAACAAATAAAAGAAGTAACTACAAGCCAAGTAAATATATCCAATTTATCAACAGGTATTTATCACTTCACAAAGTGGAAAAACGGCCACTAAAAAAATTATCAAAAAGTAATACTGAATATTATGAGGACGACACTAATTAAATTTATAAACACAATTGCATTTATGTTTTTTATAGGAATCACTTCTTTATCTGCACAAACAACATTAGTTGACCCTGAATGGGAGTTTTTTGATGATTTTGAAGGAACTGTTGATAATACCTTTTGGAAAGGCAATGGAGTTTCCATGAATTATGGTGTAAATCGTCCTGATGCAAGTAGCAAAGTGCTAGAATCAGTATATATCCCGAATAGCGAAGGAAATGGTGATTCTTGGTCAGAATATGACTTTCTTCTTGGAATAGATGCTGTACAAGTCGAAATAAGTTTTAAGATGTTTACTCCTGCAGATTATGTCCCTATCGAATTGAATCATAAATTTTTCTATTTATGGTCTGGTCTCTATGGTAGTTATTATTCAAATATTGCTGTCAACACTGAAACATGGAGTAACGGTGTAGTAGCGTTACCTGCTATTCACACAAGTAGTATTATTGCAGATTCTGAGCCGTATAGGTCTGGTCACTCTTTCAATACGAATCAAATACCTATATATGAAGAAGGAGATGGAGAATGGTCAACCTATCAAATATTTCTTGAATTGGCAACCGAAGATGGAGATTATGGCTATTATGAAGTATTTAAAGACGGTGTTTATTTAACAGCAACTTACGAACCTACTCTAAATAATTGGGGATGGACGGGCAGTAACCCTGATTTTGATGGCGATGAGATGATACCATACGCTACCATTACTAGTGATGCTTATTATAATCAATGGGGAGATTATATTCTAAGCGGAGGAAACTTTATAAATCAAGGTACACTACTGGGCTGGGCAAACGGAGATCCAGATGGAGGGTTTCTAGTCGATACCAAATTTTTATTTGACGATTTTAGAATACGCGCCAATGCTACATTTGGTGCTACAACATTATCAATCAACGATGAAACTATTGAAAACACTATTTCAATTTTTCCAAACCCTACTTATAGCACTTTTACCATTCATTTAAAAGATGAAACCCTAGAAAAAGCAATCATTTACAACCATTTAGGTCAACAAATAAAAAAAGAAACTACCAATAAAGTAGATATTTCAAATCTATCTAATGGTGTTTATTTTGTAAAGATTACTTCACAAAGTGGTAAAACGGCTACTGGAAAAGTGATAAAGTATTAAAAGTAATTATATCTATAACTTCATTTGTAAACCTTGCTATAAATGAACAGATAACCTTATTTTTGTTATCCAGATGTCAAGACATCAAGATAGGAGGGTTAGAACCATTTAATTAATAATTCATAAAATGTTTTGAATGTTTTCATTACTTTAAAAAGTTTATAAGTATAGGTAATTAACAACTTTTGTTGATAACCTTTTTTATATAAATTCATTTAAACATTATTTATATTCCTAATTTTCAGCATCTTAATTTATCATTTGTAACCATTTTATCATTTTTATATGTTTTTATTAAACTATAGAGATTGTTGATAACAATGACAAGTCAAAATTAAATAAAAATGATTATTCTAGTAATTTTAGTATCAATAAAATATTAGCTCAAATTACAATTGGGTAAGGAGTATTTGTATATGCTAATAATATTATAAATAAAAATTGTTATTGGCATTAAAATGAATTCAAGAAGAAACTTTTTAAAAACCTCTGTCTTTGCAGGTATTGCAATAATTACGACTCCAAGTCTGGCCTTATCAACATCATCAAATGCATATTCTGATAAATATTTAATAGGTAAAAGTACTCCTAAGCTTTATGGTAAAGGTTATAGGCTTTTATGGAGAGCTCATGAAGCTTTTTTAGATATGGATAATGCTGCGCGTAAAAACGGAATGCGTATTCGTGTAGTTTCAAGTTATAGAAGTTTTAATCATCAAAATTTAATTTGGACACGTAAATACAAAAGATACCGTTCACGTAAGCTTTCCTCTAAAACTGCAGTAGAGTATAATATACGATATACTGCTATTCCCGGTAGTTCTCGACATCATTGGGGGACAGAAATAGATGTTGTTGACGGTAGTATAAAAACATCACGTTACCCTTTAAGCACTAAGAATTTCCATGGATATGGAATCTATAAGAACTTTAGAGAATGGATGGATGATAACGCCCATAAATATGATTTTTGCAGGGTATATACTAATGACCATACCAGAAGAGGGTTTAAATATGAACCATGGCATTATAGTTTTGCTGAACTAGCAAAACCAATGTTAAAAGAATATACAGAAAGAGATGTTCAAAGTATCCTAAAAGATCAAGAATTATTAGGAAAAATAAATTTTACTGATACTTTTATTGATCAATATACCAAAGATAATATTTTGGGAATCAACAAGAGTTTGTTAGTTTAACTGACACATTATTAATTAGTTAAAGTGAGAACCCACATTATATCATAGCGTAAAGGATTC
Source organism: Flavobacteriaceae bacterium (assembly GCA_021648445.1). GTDB lineage: Bacteria > Bacteroidota > Bacteroidia > Flavobacteriales > Flavobacteriaceae > Aureibaculum. The sequence continues at coordinate 20,972 of JAKISU010000034.1, read as the reverse complement.
TTATTCCAGATGAGTAAATTTACTTATACATTTATAGTTTCATTTAATGATTTGTTTATATAACTTTGCAGTCATTATTATAAGATTTGTTTTATAATAAATAATATTTACATTTGAGCATCTTGAAAAACATAAATGTAGCTAGAAGGCGTTTAATGCACAATATAACTAAAAATATTGGCAAATCTCACTTTCCTAAAAACGTAAATTTGAATGCCAAGATTGAAGTTGAAAAAGTTTTAATCTGTAGACCAAACCATAGGTTAGGAAATTTATTATTAATTACTCCGCTAGTGCAAGAGGTTATTGCTACTTTTCCTGAGTGTAAAATTGATTTGTTGGTGCAAGGTGGTTTAGCTCCGATTTTATTTGAAAATTATAAAAATGTTGATAAAATAATTCAACTACCTAAAAAACCATTTAAAAACCTAATAAAGTATATACAAGGAATCATTTCAGTCAAAAAAAGACGCTATGATCTAGTTATTAATGCAGTTATTGGTTCCTCATCAGGAAAACTGTATACTTTAATGGCAAATTCAAAATACAAAATTTTCGGTGAAGATAATGAGGATATTCAACTGAAATTCAAAGATCATGAACACATTGCAAAATATCAAGTTTATAGTTATAGAAATTACTTAAGTAAACTAGGGTTTGAAAATAATGATAAACCAGTTATTGAACTAAATATCAAGTTAAGCACTCATGAAATTAAATCAGGGCAAAAAATATTAAAAGAATTAGTAAATAATGAGAAAAAGATCATTTGTTTATTTACACATGCAACTGGTGATAAATGTTATTCTGAGTTTTGGTGGACAATATTTTATAAAAAATTGAAAATTGAATTCCCAAATTATAATATCATTGAAGTATTACCCATTGAGAATATTTCAAAAATAGCATTCAAAGCGCCTTCATTTTACAGCAAAGATATTCGTGAGTTGGGGTCAGTAATTGCAAATACAGAAGTTTTTATTGGAGCAGATAGCGGAATTATGCATTTAGCTAGCGCTTCACAAACACCTACAGTTGGGTTGTTTTCACGTGATAATCAAAAGTCTTATGAACCTTTTGGGAATAAAAGTGTAGCTATAAACACCAATCATATCAATACAACAGAATGTATTAAAATAATTAATGATATTCTTATTTGATTACTAAAATAAGAGCAGTAAAAAAGCAGTTATATTTTTATATAACTGCTTTTTGTTTGTAGCGAGAAGCAGATTTGCCAGTCCGCCTCTGGCGGATAAGAATCTTGTTTAATCTTTTAAAGAATATGTTTATACCTTAAATCCGCAAGTGTTTTTCCGCCAAAGGTCGGACAGGCTGTAGCGAGAAGCCAAAATGTATGCTAGTGTTGGTGTAGCACAGGTTTGAGACACGCAAGCATAGCATTGGTTATGATGAGTATCGAAAACCGAGCATTCTCAACAATGGCGTGCAGTTTGGTTTTGTTAGCAGTAAACACTTGCGGATTTAAGGTTATAGATAAATTTTCTACCAACACCTGATTTCAACCATTTCTCTCTTTTTAAGGCATCAGTTTTAGAGTTATAAAATTCAACAGAAATGACTTTCCAAGGTCTGTATCTAATAGTATATCCCTTTTTACTGAGGAAATCTATGACTATGAATACCTTTGTATTAAAGAAGAAGTGTAACCAATATAAATTCTTTGGTGTTTTCCTGAAAATAAAATGTAAACAACAAACTCATCCATAATAAAAAAATAAAACTCTGATCTCTCAGAGTTTTTTTGTAGCGAGAAGCAGATTTGAACTGCCGACCTCAGGGTTATGAATCCTGCGCTCTAACCAACTGAGCTACCTCGCCATAATATGTTGAATTATTTGATTTTCAACTTAAATCTGTCTTAACGGTTAATATCTATAAGCTCTAACCTCCCGATAGCTATCGAGACGGGATGAGCTACCTCGCCATTTTTTGAGTTTGCAAATATAATAACAAATTTAGTTGAGGCAAGAATTCTTTCTCAATTTTTTAATAAAAAAGTTTTTTTTAAAATAAGATAATCTATATATTGTCGACCCAAGATTAAAAATAGAATTAATGCCTGATAAAATAAAATTTGATTTAGAATTCCCTATACAATCATCCTCTGCATTTTTGTACCAATATTTATCAACACCTGACGGATTAAGTGAGTGGTTTGCTGATAATGTAAACTCAAGAAGTGATATATTTACTTTTATATGGGATGATTCTGAAGAACAAGCTAGAAGAATTGGTTATAGAACTAATGAAAAAATTAGATATAAATGGTTAAGTGATGAAGACGAAGATATATATTTTGAATTTAGAATAGAAGTTGATGCGTTGACCAAAGACGTTTCGTTGATGGTAACTGATTTTGCTGATGAAGATGAAGTTGAAGAATCTAAAATGTTTTGGGAAAATCAAATAGCTGAACTAAAGCATAAGATAGGGGCATAACTCTATTGTGATTATATTAAAAAATGAGCCTTGCCCCAATTGTTATTGGGATATTAAGGCTTTTTTTATTGAACATCAAATAAACATATTTACTTTTAATGATGATAAATTATAACGGAAATATTGTTTCTAAGAATAGAACTGAGATAAGTGTAGATAATAGGGCTTTTAAATATGGAGATGCACTTTTTGAAACAATAAAGATAGTTAATAGTAAAATTATCTTTGGTGAAGATCATTATTTTAGATTAATGGCTTCAATACGTATGTTGCGTATGAAAATTCCTATGGAATTTACACTAGAATTTTTTGAAAATGAAATTTTAAAAACTATAGTATCTAATAAATTAACCGATGCCAGAATCCGATTTTCAATATTTAGACAAGATGGAGGTTTATATTTACCTGAAAATAATGCAATAAATTATTTAATTGAAGCTCACGAGCTTATAATATCATTAAAAAATGAGTATGAAATTGATCTATTTAAAGATTATTATGTGTATTCCGGTATGTTATCAACACTAAAAACAAATAATAGAATATTGAATGTTGTTGCTAGTATCTATGTTGATGAAAATGGTTTAGATAATTGTATATTATTAAATGAAAAAAAACATATTACTGAAGCATTGAATGCCAATATTTTTTTAGTGAAAGATAATCAAATAGTAACCCCTTCATTGTCTGAAGGCTGTTTGAAAGGGATAATGCGAAAGAATATTATAGCAATGCTTCATAAAGATTCAAATTATGAAATCATTGAGAGAGAGATTTCACCTTTTGAGCTTCAAAAAGTTGATGAAATATTTTTAAGTAATTCAATTATAGGTATTCAAGCTGTAACCAAGTATAGGAAAAAAACTTACAGTACTATAGTATCTACTGATTTACAAAATAAGCTCAAAATTTTGATGCGAATGAATTAATAGTGTCAAGTCAAGTGTGAAATGATGTGTAAGTTGCGGCTATTTTTTGATTTTTACGAAATAAGAAAAAGTAAACATAGCCGTAGCTACGTGAACCTTTTTATGATGAGTAAAAACGAAAAAGAACAAAATTTGGTACGCTATTTTATGCTTGACTTGACAATAGAGGTGTCCTTAGTTTAAACTAGGGTTTTCAGGAGCATTAGCCCAAATTCGATATTTTCCGCCAAATTTCATAAGTTGATCTTTCCAAAAAGATTGATGAGAAATATCAAAGATGTTTTGATAATTATTTTCAATAACAATCCATGAAGTTGTTTCTAATTCATCTTGAAGTTGGTCTTTACTCCATCCTGAATAACCAAGAAAAAATCGAATATCATCTTTTTTTAATTGTTGATTTTCTAAAAGATCTTGAATTTTTTCAAAATCCCCTCCCCAAAAGATACCATTTGTAATTTCTATGCTATCAGGTATTAATTCAGGAACTTTGTGTATAAAATATAAATTTTCTGTTGAAACGGGTCCACCGTTATAAATAATTAGGTCAGATTCAATTTCAGGGATCAAATCTTTCAACGTATATTTTGAAGGCTTGTTTATAATAAAACCAATAGAACCTTCATTGTTATGTTCAGATAAAAGAATTACAGATCTGTTAAATGATGTATCATTTAAAATAGATGGTTCAGCAACCAATAATGTCCCCTTTGATGGTTTTGTCGTAAACATGTATTATAATTAATACAACTAATATAGTACTTTTTATTAAATAAAAAAAGCTCTCGAAATTTTGAGAGCCTTTTTTATGTTTAAGATATTTCTTAAAAAAAATTAGTTCACTGAATTTTTTAATTCAGCACCTGGCTTAAATTTCACTACATTTTTAGCAGCAATTCTAATTGTTTTTCCAGTTTGAGGATTTCTTCCATCTCTTGCAGCTCTTCTAGTAACTGACCAAGACCCAAAACCTACTAAAGAAACTCTTCCGCCTCCTTTTAAAGTTTTTTCAACACACCCCATCATACAATCTAATGCTTTTTTTGCAGCAGCTTTAGAAATTCCTGCGTCAGCAGCCATAGAGTCTACTAATTCTGATTTGTTCATAATACGTAATTTAAAATTGGTTAAATATTAATTTATGCTTTGTAAAAAGCTTAACAAATATAGATTTTATAGGGTGTTACGCAAGATTTACCTGTTAAAAATCGCCATTTTGTTAATAAATTGAAGTCAATTGTTAATAACCACATGATTTTCACTTAAAATCAAGCAGAAAGCTAATAAACAAAGGTGTTATTGCGCTTTTGCATTCTCATGAAATTTAAACCCATTTAACAGGTCGGTTATCTTCATACGACGTTTTCCTGGTAGTTGTATTTCATCAATAAAAATATAACCATTACAAGTAGCAATTTTCATTTCTTTTTTAGTTGTAAAAATATTACCTATAGAATAGTTATGCTTTATCTTTTCTTTAGTTACATTATAAATTTTAACTTCTATAGTTTCATTTATATTATCAATGATTGTCCATGAGGCGGGATAGGGGGGGCTTAGCCCTCTAATTTTATTATAGATAGTATCAATAGGTTGATCCCAATCAATTTTACATGTTTCCTTAAAAATTTTTGGAGCAGGTTTGTCTTCTTTATCAGGTTGTTTGATAGTTTTTACCTTTCCTTTTTCGATAAGTTTTACAGTTTTAACTACTAATTGACTGCCAACTATCATTAATTTATCATGCAAATCACTAGCGGTATCAGTTTCATTGATATCAACTGAGTCTTGTAAAATAATTTCACCGGTGTCAATTTTTTCATCAATAAAGAAGGTAGTAACTCCAGTTTTAGTTTCACCATTGATAATGGCCCAATTAATAGGCGCAGCACCTCTATATTCTGGTAGAAGAGATGCATGTAAATTAAAGGTGCCTAATGTGGGCATTTGCCATACTACTTTTGGTAACATTCTAAAGGCTACGACAATTTGTAAATTGGCATTTAACTGTTTTAACTCATCTAAAAAATCTTCATTTTTTAAATTTGTAGGCTGTAAGACTTTTAATTGTTGTTCAATAGCATACTTTTTCACTGCTGATTGATTCAGTTTTCGACCCCTGCCTGAAGGTTTATCAGGTGCAGTTATTACGCCTACTACATTAAACTCATATTGTAATAAATTTTTTAAAACTCCAACAGCAAAATCCGGAGTACCCATAAATACAATTCGTAAATCAGCCATTCTAAACTTTTTCTAATTTATTTTGCGAAGTTATAGTTATTTTATTGGTATCCAATAGTAATTGTATTGTTGTAAGTATAGTCGAGTTATCAATATTAAAATGAGCTATAACCTCTTTAGTAGATAACGATTGTTTAGATGAAAACAAAGTTAAGATTTCCTTAGATAATTGTTCATGATTTTTGAAGGTTGATTTTATACAAACATCGCAAATTCCACAATCTTTTATATTTTTTTCATTAAAGTAAGATAGTAAATAACTGCTTCTGCAAATAGTATCATTATTTACATAACTTATTATTGCGTTGATTTTATCTGATTTTATACTATTTAAATGACTAATATTTGTTGCAATCTTACGAATAGTAATATCATCTTCTCTTGGCACTAAAAACTGTATTTTACTATTATTATTTTTGAAATTATAGTCTGCAAATTCATTGTTTGAAAGCTTTTCTAATTCATTTTTTACAGATAAAAATGTAAGTCCTAACTTCTTTGCTATTATAGTTTCATTTATTTTAATTGGAGCTTCAAAGATACCTCCATAACTCCTCAATATAGTTCTAATTATATTAGAGTTATTTTTTTCTGAATATCTTAATATTTCATCAGGTGATACTGCGAACTTTAATGTTGATTGTCTATTAAAATTTTCATTAAAATGTAAAATTTCTTCCTTTTCTAGTAGCTTAAGCGTATTGTAAGTTTGTAAAATATTAAGACTGTAATGAGAGCAAAAATCGGTTAAATGAAATTCAAAAGATTGTTCAGGTAATTCACCATAGGACACCTGAAAATACTGATTCAAAGTTTTATAGATGTTTTTTGCAAATTCAATAGAAACTTTACCTTTTAAAAACTGTTTTTTTAAATTAGAGATACAGTGTTCACTAGCAAAAATATACGAAAAAGCTTCATTCTCGTTTCTACCGGCTCTACCGGCTTCTTGCATATAATTTTCTAAGCTATTGGGTAAGTCTAAATGAATAATGTTTTGTACATTTTTTTTGTCAATACCCATTCCAAAAGCATTGGTAGCAACCATTATAGGTGTTTTTTCCTGCATCCAATTAGAAAAGGAAAGTTGTTTTTCATCCGTTGATAAACCACCATGGTAAAAAGTACTTTTAAAATTATTTTTATTCAAATAATCACTCACACTTTTTACTTTTTTTCTACTGCTTGCATATAAAATAGAAGGGAAGCTTGTATCATTTAAAATCTGTTTAATATGGTAATAAAAATCTTCACTCTTAATAACATTTAGTGCCAAATTTTTCCTAACTAAGGATTGTTTGATAATTTTTATGTCAGGTATATTAAGTTGTTTAGAAATGTCTTTTAAAACGGTGGAAGTTGCTGTAGCAGTCAATCCAATTACCGGCGTATTAGGATGTAGTTCATATATAATAGGTATTTTTAGGTATGCTGGTCTAAAATCATGTCCCCATTCAGAAATACAGTGTACTTCATCAATAGCTATTAAGTTTATATTAAGTTGTTTAATTTTCTCTTGAATAAGTTTTGATTGTAATTTTTCTGGTGAGAGATATAAAAATTTATAATTTCCAAAAAGAAGATTATCAAAAGCGTTTATAATTTCGGTTTGATGTAAAGCAGAAGTAATGGCAATTGCTTTTATTCCTATTTCTTTAAGCGAGCTTACTTGGTCATTCATCAAAGCAATTAATGGCGAAATAACTAAGCAAACACCTTCTTTTATCATTCCGGGGACTTGATAACAAATTGATTTACCACCTCCGGTTGGTAAAACTGCAATAACATTTTTAGTATCTAAAACAAGGTCAATAATTTCTTTTTGTGGTTTCTTAAAAGAAGTGTACTTCCAATATTTTTGTAAAACTTCAAGAGCCGTTACCATTTATATTAGGTTTAATTGTTTTAAAATAAAGTCAACTCTATCCTTAACTTTTCCAAAAGGGACTTCTGTAATTTTATAATCAAGTTTGGTATAAGCAATTTTTAAATGATTATAAATATCTATAGACAGTTCATAGCTCTCATATCTTTCGTTATCAGTTGTATAAATTTCTTTCCAAGGAGGTAATAAAAAAATATGATTATACCTATATTTTTTACTTTTTTTAATATAAATTTCGGGGTATTCAGTTTTAAAATGATTCATATAAGCATGCACATCAGGAATACCTCTGTCAAAGAAGATAATGGAAGCAGGGCTCTTACTTACATCGATATATTGCTGTTCTCTACCTTCTAATAAAAGCTTACTAAACAGCAAAGGATCTTCTAAAAAAAGATGGTCAACTCCCTTTTTTCTAGCCATTAGAGTTACCTGTCTTGAAATTTCCGGAGTACATTCAAAACCTCTCTTTTCTAACTCTTTTATCAATGTAGTTTTTCCGGTTCCGGGGCCTCCGGTAATGACAATTCTTTGTTGCATTATTTAGATTTGTAATTACAGTGCAACAAAGAACAAAAAATTATTTTAATTATAGGAGTTTTCAATAAAAATCAGATGATTATTAAAATTATTTTTTGTTTGTTATCTAACTATCAGTTGATTACTTTTGCATGTTGATAATTCTTTACAAGAATCTGAATAATTTGAATAATAGCTATATTTTTGCCAACCCGTTTTGTTAATGAACTCATCTTAGATTGCGGTATTTAAGTGAACCCCGAGGGTTCGGGGATGCTTTTGTTCTCTAATGAAGTGTTTTTTGAGTAGCATCCGCCTTTGGCGGACGGCGGAAAATACAGAATTAGAGGATAAAATGGTAATTTTGCAACTAATAATAGAACCCAAGATGAGTTCAATATCATATAAATGGTAGTGTGTAAAAATGAGGAGGATAAGGAGTTTTGAAAAATGATTATGGAAAATAAAGAAGAATTTTATAAAAAACTTAAAGTTAGTTTAGAGAACAGCACAAAATTTCCTGCTGAATATATGTTTAAGTTTATTATACCTACAGATGAAGCTAAGGTAATTAAAATTAAAGAGATATTTAATTATTCAGGAGTAGTTATTAACACAAAACCCTCTAAAACAGGTAAGTATAAAAGTTTAACTATTGTGATGGTAATGAAAAATGCTGATGAAATAATCAAAAGATATAAAGAAGTTGCCCATATTGAAGGCGTAATTTCTTTGTGATTTATTTAACAATGAGATATAAAAATATAAAATACTTTTGAGCGTTCTAAAAATTATAAATCCTTTAATAATTACTACATTTTATAAATTACTTTTTATGCATTTTAAGAACATATTGACATTCATTTTTTTACTAAGTTTAAGTTATCTCAATGCGCAACAACGTAAAGAGGTATTGTTTACTGTTACTAATCAACCTGTTTCTACAGACGAATTTATAAAGGTTTTTAATAAGAACAGAGATATTGTTAGTGAAGAGAACAAAAAATCGATTGAAGAATATTTAGAATTATACATTAATTATAAGCTAAAATTGAAACAAGCTTATGAATTGAAATATGATACAGTCAGTACTTATAAAAAAGAACTTTTACAGTATAAAGAACAATTAATTATACCTTATTTAACTGATAGTGAAATTACCGGTAATCTAGTAAAAGAAGCCTACAATAGAACTAAAACCGAAGTAAATGCAAGTCATATCTTAATAAGACTGCAACCTAAAGCAAAAGCAGCTGATACTTTATTGGCGTATCAAAAAATTATAGAAGCAAGAAATAAAATTGTAGAAGGCGCTTCTTTTGAAACAATTGCCAAGCAATATTCTGAAGACCCATCAGCTCAGAAAAATGGTGGTAATTTAGGGTATTTCTCAGCTTTTTCTATGGTTTATTCTTTTGAAAATGTTGCTTATAATACTAAAATAAATGAGGTTTCAATGCCTTTTAAAACACAATTTGGTTACCATATCGTGAAAGTAAATGATTTTAGAGAATCTAAAGGAGAGGTTGAAGTTGCACATATTATGATAAAAGAGAATAATCAAGATTCTCTATATGCCAAAACTAAAATTAATGAATTGTATGCAAAATTAAAACAAGGCGAAAGGTTTGAAATGTTGGCACAAAGACATTCAGAAGATAGAAATTCAGCTATTAACGGAGGTAAACTAGCAAAGTTTAATGCCACTAGAATGATTAAACCTTTTGCAGATGTAGCTTTTTCAATGGAAAATATTAATGATATCTCATTACCGTTTAAAACACCTTATGGTTGGCATATCATCAAATTGATCAGAAAACTTCCGATTAAAGATTTTGATATAATGAAGGGAGAGTTAACCAAAAAAATTGAAAAAAGCAAACGTTATAAGCTTGCAGGAACATCAATTGTTAAAAGACTTATTAATGAATATGAAATCATTGAAGATGATGCAATACTCAAAGCATATTTTAAAAATGATACAGTTCATATAGCTAATAATTTAAAAACTACTGTTTTCTCAATTAACGGAGTCAATACAGTACTTAATGATTTGGTAAATTATAAGGCTAAATATTCTAATAAAAGTGCTAAAGAGGCATACACTCTTTTTTTTGAGATGAAAATAATAGAATATTTTAAAAATAATTTAGAGAAAACTGACTCCGATTTTGCATTCACTTTACAAGAATATAAAGATGGATTATTATTGTTTGATCTATTACAAGATAAAGTTTGGAAACGAGCTGAAAAAGATACAGTAGGTCTAAAAGATTTTTTTGATAAAAATCAAGAAAATTATTATTGGAAAAAAAGAGGAGATGTAATTATTGCCTCTTGCACAAATGAAGGTAAGGCTGCACAAGTAAAAAAATACTTTGAAGAAAGTAAAGAAATTGAAGAGATTAAAAAGTTGGTCAATGAAGGTGCGACTATCCATGTATTATTTACTAAGGGGTTATTAGAAGAGAATCATAAAAAATTACCTAAAAACTTTAAGTTAAATAAAGAAGGAGTTTCTGAAGTTATTGATGAAGGTCCTAATAATTTTATTGTTGTAAAGGTCCTTAAAATAATTGTACCACAAACAATGTTACTCAATGAAGCTAAAGGGAAGGTAATTAATGATTATCAAGAATATTTAGATCATCAATGGGTTGAAGAATTAAAACAACAATATTCTGTTAAAGTAAAGAAAAGAGTATTAAAAAAATTAATAAAACAAAACCAAAATTAAGTTGCAAAAGCAGTTGTTGTACATATTATTAGTTGTAATAATAATTTCGTGTGTTGATCACGAAAAAGGGAAAACTCCTATTGCTAAAGTATATAATAATTATTTATATAAAGAGGATATTAAGACTATTTTACCGAAAAGATTCACAAAACAAGATAGTCTATTACTTGTTAGTAGTTACATAAATAAATGGGCAAAAGAACAATTATTATTTAAAAAAGCTAAAATTAATTTAGATAAGAGAGAAGAAGAGAATGTCAATAAATTGGTTGAACAATATAGACGAGACTTATTGATTAATAAATATAAGGAAGCAATTGTTAAGCAAGAATTAGATACGCTGGTAACACAAATTAATATTGACAGTTTTTATAAAGAGAACAAAGAGATATTTAGATTAAATGAAGAGTTGGTAAAGTTTAGATATATCTCTTTTGGAAATGATATATTAAACCCTAAAGAGTTTATTTCATTATTTAAATCTGATGATGATGAGTCTGATATTAAAATTATGGAACGAGAACTACAATTGAAGTCCTATAGTCTAAATGACACAATTTGGATTAAATATGATGAAGTAATTAAAAAAACACCATTTATTAAAAATTATGATAAGAATAAGTTTTTAAGAAAAAATAAATTTATTCAAAAAGAAGACTCTTCAGGAGTATATCTAATTAAAGTTAAAGGTGTATTATTGCGGAATCAAATAGCTCCTATTAGTTATGCGTTGCCAACTATTAAGCAAATGATATTACATAAGAGAAAATTAGAACTATTAAGAAAAATTGAAGAAATATTAACAGAAGATGCTATTAAAAATAAAGAATTTGAAATTTACTAAAATGCTGAAAAAATATATAACACTTTTGATTTTATTCACTGTATTTATTTTAAATGCTCAAGACAATAAGTTGGATACAATAAAAGTACAAGACAAAGTTAAGTTTGACACATTAAAAGTGCTAGAAAAAGTTAAATTAGATACATTAAAAACACAAGCTAGAGTTAAATTAGATGGTGTTGCTACTGTAATTGGAAAAAATATTGTATTAGATTCTGAAATTGCTGCTTATAAATTAGAATTAGAACAACAAAGTGAAGGGAAAATAGATATTACCGATTGTGAGATGTTAGAGCAAATTATGAATAGAAAATTATTATCACATCACGCTGTTGTTGATAGTATAGTTGTAACAGAACCAGAAATCAATAGTCAGGTTGAAAGAAAAATCGCTTACTTTTTACAGCAATTAGGTTCTGAAGAAAAAGTATACCAGTACTACGGATTTAATGATATGGCTGATTTGAGAAAAGAATTTATTGAAGTAGAAAAGGAAGCTTTGTTAATTCAAAAAATGCAACAAAAACTAACTGACGATGTTGACGTAACACCAGAAGAAGTTAGAAGTTATTATAAGAGTCTCGAAAAAGAAAATAACATACCTGAAATTGGAGCAGAAATTGAATTAGCTCAAATTGTTCTACATGTAAAACCGTCTGAGGCAGAAAAGAAAAGAGTTATTGACAGGCTTAAAGAAATAAAAAAAGAAGTAGAAGATGGTCATAGCTTTAAAATGAAAGCTATTTTATACTCTAATGATCCGGGTGTTGTTGATAATAGTGGTTTATATACAATAACTAGAGAAAGCGGTTTTGTAAAAGAATTTAAAGAGGCTGCATTTAGTTTAAATGAAGGTGAAATGTCTGAACCTTTTAAATCAGATTTTGGATATCATATTCTTACAGTTGAAAAAATTAAAGGTAAACAACGTGATGTAAGACACCTTTTAATGCAACCTGAAATTACAGATGAACAACAGCAACAAGTAAAAGATACAATTGCAAAGATTAAAAAAGATATTTTGACTTTAAAGCTTACTTTTGAAGAAGCCGTTAAAAAGTATTCTGAAGATAAAGAAACAAAATCTAATAATGGTTTACTTATTAACCCTATAAGCAGTGATACTAAATTTGATTTAACCAGAATGGATCCTGCATTATATGCAAGAATAAGCATATTAAAAGAAGGTGAAATTTCTGAAATATTTTATGATGAAACCCGTGAAGGAGAAAAAATGTATAAAACGATTTTAATGAAATCTAAAACCACTGCTCATATAGCAGATCTTTCTAAAGATTATGTCAAAATACAAAATTTGGCATTGCAGAAGAAACGTGAAGAAACTATAGCCAAATGGACAAAAGAAAAAATTGGCGATACCTACATTAAAATCAATAAAGATTATAAAAATTGTGAGTTTAAAAATAATTGGAAAAAGAAATAGTCTACAGTATTCAGTAGACAGTCCACAGTATTTAATGAACTATAAATCAAATAGCAACTAATAATCAATTAACTAATCTATGTCTGACGTAATAGCAGTCGAAAATTTAGTAAAAAAATATAAAGCGCTAAAACAAGAAGTAGGCAAAATAATTATTGGTCAAAATGAAGCGATAGACCATGTTTTATTATCACTTTTATGTGGAGGTCATTCCTTGTTGATTGGTGTACCGGGATTGGCTAAAACATTATTGGTAAATACGATATCTCAAACATTAGGTTTAAATTTTAAGCGTATTCAATTTACACCAGATTTAATGCCTTCTGATATTATTGGAAGTGAAATTTTAGATGAGAATAGACATTTTAAATTCATAAAAGGGCCTATATTCTCTAATATTCTCTTGGCAGATGAAATTAATAGAACACCGCCTAAAACGCAAGCAGCTTTGTTAGAGGCAATGCAAGAAAAATCAGTAACAGTTGCAGGTCATCAATATAAAATAGAGCCACCTTTTTTCGTGCTAGCTACTCAGAATCCTATTGAACAAGAAGGGACTTATCCTTTACCTGAAGCTCAACTTGATAGATTTATGTTTTCTATTTATTTAGATTACCCTTCTTTTGATGAAGAAGTAGAAGTTGTAAAGAGCACTACTACAGATGAAACAAAACAGGTGAATCCAATCTTTTCGGCAGAAGAAATACTGAACTTGCAACGCCTTATAAGACGAATACCCGTTGCTGATAATGTCGTAGAATATGCAGTTACTTTAGTTGCTAAAACAAGACCTAATTCTTCTAGAGCAACACAAATAATAAACGACTATATCGACTGGGGAGCAGGACCAAGAGCTTCTCAAAATTTAATATTAGCAGCTAAAGGGTTTGCAGCTATTAAAGGTAAATTTTCTCCCGATATTGAAGAAGTCCAAGCAGTAGCTTATGCTATTCTACGTCATAGAATTGTTAAGAATTATAAAGCTGAAGCCGAAGGAATTACTGAGGAAGAAATTATTAAATCTTTATTATAAAGATGAGTTCATTATTTACTCTTTAAAATGCCTTTAAATCAGCATGATTTATAAGGTGTAATTTTGATTTGTCAATTGTATTTTATAACTTAGCAACACTAAACGCTTAAAAACAAATAGGTGGTATGTCATTTCTCGCTAAATTTATTATAGACGGTAAAGATTATAATGTATTAGAAAGCACACTTTCTATGTATCAACCTACAGACAGTACCGGCAAACCCTTAGGAAGACCAAGCGGCGGACAAATTAACCTTATTATCGAATCTGACGGAAGTACAGATCTATTTCATTGGATGAAAGAACCGGAACATACCAAAGACGGTTCAGTAATTTATTTTAAAAGAGATGCTATGGCAAAACAAACAGTAGTTGAATTTACCAAAGCCTTTTGTATTAATTTTATGGAACGCTTTGTGGCAGATACAAAAGACCCGATGAGAATATCTATAACCATCTCTGCGCAAGAACTTAAAGTTGGCGTGGTTGACTTTAAAAACCTTTGGGGCGCGTAGTAGTATCTTAAAATATACCATAAAAGGCGTAAGTATTTTAGTAAAGGTTCAATATTTCTATATATTAGTATTTAATAGTAACTTTTTTAGAAAAATATTATGATACATACTATAACAATTACAAAAAACACAATCTACAATAGCTATACAGGTAAAACTTTTCATAGAAACCCTGTATTAGAAAATTTACAAAGTAATACGCCTTACCAAGTAAATAAAGCTAGTCTAGATAATGACTATCCAAAACATTTTGATGACATAATTATTAGAGATAAAAACGGAAGAATTATTAGAACCATTAAAACAGATATATTAGATGGTGAACTTTTTGTAAATAGATCTATTGGTGATGGTATGCCAAATTTAGGCGATGATCATTCATTAGCCAATGATATAAAATACTTAGATATGCTAGGCATATTTGAAAGTTCTGATGCTTTTGGGTTGGGTTTGTCAGGCAGTTTAACAGGTTTTGCTACACCCGATAACCCTGTGCCAAGAGGTGAAAAGTTAGGAACTGAGCTTATTTATTTTATAAATGGCAGTGACCAATTTGAAGTACATCAGTATCAGTCACAAGCCAAATCTTATGGTGTTGATATTTCTGCCGGTATGCAATTTAATTTTTATCAAAAACATGATGATGTACCGAATAAAGATTTCAATTTTGAATCTTTTGGGGGTAGAACATATTCACTAAATGCCGGTATTGGTAACTTTGAGGGTGAAGCTTTTTATGCCAAACAATACAGTGGTTTTGGTGTAGGTATGTCAAAAGGTATATTACCCGCTTCAGGAACCTTTAATATACATAAAACAGAATATATAGACGAGGTTTCTATGAGTAATTTTATTGGTGGCGAAATAATGCATAGAGAGTCAAAAACAGTAATTTTTCAATTAAAAAAAGAATTTTAATGAAAATTTCAGCATTTATTCTTTTGGTATTTTTAAGTATAGTACATTCTTGTACTGATAAAGATTTTTCTTTTAAAAAAAAAGATTTTAAAGATGTAAAGACTTTACAAATTTTTTATTATGAAAGAATTACAGGTCATGATAAAGTAAATTTTAACATCGTTGATAAAAAAATTATTGACAGTATCTTTCAACAATTTGCCACCCATAGCACAAAAGATTTTATTTCTAGTTTTAGTAGAATGGATACCAAACGGGTCTATGAAACGCTTATCAAACAAGGTGATGATCTATATCAAATTAGAGTAGGCTTTGTAGATGTTGTTTTAGATGAAAAAACATGGGAAGAAATTAAAGAAGATAGAGGTTTTGTTGATGTCTTTAAAATTACAAACCGTGGTGGTAAACATGTCATAGGTACATTTTATGATGATAAAATACTTAGCATATTTGACAGTCAGAATCCTTTGTTTGCAAAAAAAAGCAACTAATAAAGAATTTTAATGAAAATTTCAGCATTATTTTTTTTGGTATTTTTAAGTATAGTACATTCTTGTACTGATAAAGATTTTTCTTTTAAAAAAAAAGATTTTAAAGAGGTAAAAACCTTGCAAATTTTTTATACAGATTTTGAAAGACCAACAGGAGATGATGATAAAATCAATTTTAATATCGTTGATCAAACAATTATCGACAGCATTTTTCAGCAATTTGCCACCCATAGCACAAAAGATTTTATAAGTGTTTTTAGTGGAAGAGATACCAAACGGGTTTATGAAACCCTTATCAAACAAGGTGATGATCTATATCAAATTAGAGTAGGCTTTGTAGATGTAGTTACAGACCCCGTAACATGGCAAAACAAAAAAGAAGATAGAGGTTTTGTGGATGTTTATAAAATTACAAACCGTGGTGGTGAACATGCCATAGGTACATTTTATGATGATAAAATATTAAAAATATTTGACAGTCAAAACCCATTGTTTCAAAAAAAGTAACTAATAAAAGAGTTTTAATCTATAAACACCCCTATCCCGACCCCAATGTCATTAAGTTAAGGGATTTTGTCATTCAGTCCCGAGGCTTTGGGATGAGAGGAGTTTTAGAGGATGGATTTATCCTAAAGGGTTGGGATTGTTAGAATCGAACTCCTTCCCTATATCAAGGGAAGGTGGTCACGCCTTAGCGTGAGCGGAAGGGTTAAAAATGCTGATATAGCGTAAAAACCCTTAACTTAATGACATTGATCCCGATCCCAAGTGCTTCGGGGATAGCCTACCTGTCGGCAGGTTCATTTTAAGAAATTTATTTATTTGACTTTCTAATTGTCAGATTAAAAAATATCCGTAAATTTGCACTCCTTTTACGAGAGCAGATTTAAGAAAGGATTTATTAAAAATAATTTTGTTTAACTCTTTTATTGGTATTATCGTTAATAATCTGAATAACAATAAGATACAAATATTATTAGACACATGTCTAAACTACAAGAAAAAATAGATTTATACACTGGCGAAGTCGAAAAATTAAGTTTAAAAGTTAATACTGATTTATTAGCAAGTGTTACAAAAGGATTAGGACCATCAATTTATAGAGCTGATGCAGAAAAAGTTTCTAGTTCAGACTCAAAAGAATTAGAAACAGTTAAGAAGAATTTTCTGATCAAAAAAATGGGTTTAGAAGACTCTCCAAAATTAGATGAAGCAATAACAGCAGCAATCGAAGCAATTGGTTCTTCTAACAGAAATAAATATAGAGCTATTTTCTATACTTTATTAGTTCAAGAATTAGGTTTAGAATCAAAATATGCTACTGATGCAGTTGAAGATGCTAAGGAGGAAGAGCCTAAAAAAGCCGAAAAGAAGGAAGATGTAAAAGAAGAAAAACCTAAGGCTGCAACTAAAAAAGTTGAAAATAAAGAAGACCCTAAAGAAGAAAAAGAAGAAGTTAAGACCATAATTGAAGAGAAGTCTGAAATGACTCCACAAAATACACAAGAATTTTTAGATAATTTTGATTGGCATAAATACGAAGAAGGTATTGAGGCGGTTGATAAAAAACAACTTGCAGCATTTGACAAAGCCTTAGAGGGTATTACAGGTTTAGTAGAAGAACGTCAAGTAATTGATGGTACTGTAGTTAGAATGACTGAACGCGAAGCTATTATTGATATCAACTCTAAATCTGAAGGCGTTATCTCATTAAATGAATTTAGATATAATCCTGAATTAGCTGTAGGAGATACAGTTGAGGTTTTAGTTGATAAACGTGAAGACAGTACAGGTCAATTGGTATTATCACATAGAAAAGCCAGAGTAATTAAAGCTTGGGAAAGAGTTAATGAAGCTCATGAAACTCAAGAAGTAGTAAATGGTTTTATTAAATGTAGAACTAAAGGAGGTATGATTGTTGATGTTTTCGGAATTGAAGCATTCTTACCGGGTTCTCAAATTGATGTAAAACCAATTAGAGATTACGATCAGTATGTTGAAAAAACAATGGAATTCAAAGTGGTTAAAATTAATCATGAATTTAAGAATGTTGTAGTATCACATAAAGCACTTATTGAAGCTGATTTAGCTGAACAAAAGAAAGAGATTATTGGTCAACTAGAAAAAGGGCAAGTCTTAGAAGGTATAGTTAAAAATATTACTTCTTATGGTGTATTTGTTGATCTTGGTGGTGTTGACGGTTTAGTACATATTACTGATCTATCTTGGAGTAGAATTAATCATCCGAGCGAAATTGTAGAATTAGACCAAAAACTAAATGTAGTTATCCTTGATTTTGATGATAATAAATCTAGAATTCAATTAGGATTAAAGCAATTAGAAAAACATCCTTGGGAAGCTTTAGACGCTGAACTTAAAATTGGTGATAAAGTAAAAGGTAAAGTAGCTATTATTGCAGATTATGGCGCGTTTATTGAAGTGAGTAAAGGTGTTGAAGGGTTAATTCACGTTTCTGAAATGTCTTGGTCAACACATTTACGTTCTGCTCAAGATTTTGTAAAAGTTGGTGATGAAATTGAAGCAGTGGTCTTGACATTAGATAGAGAAGACCGAAAAATGTCTTTAGGTATAAAACAATTACATCCAGACCCTTGGACAGATATTACTAAAAAATATCCTGTAGGCTCTAAACATGAAGGTATTATAAGAAATTATACGAACTTCGGAGTATTTGTTGAACTAGAAGAGGGTATTGACGGATTGGTCTATATCTCTGATCTTTCTTGGACTACTAAAGTTAAACACCCATCAGATTTTGTAAAAGTTGGTGATAAATTAGAAGTTCAAGTATTAGAGTTAGATGTAGAAGGTAGAAAATTAAATTTAGGACATAAACAAACACAAGATAATCCTTGGGATGCTTTTGAAGATAAATTTACAATCGACTCTATACATAACGGTACTGTTACTCAAGTAACTGATAAAGGAGCTATTGTAACTTTCGGAGATGATGATGTTGAAGCTTTTGTGCCTGGCCGTTATATGGAAAAAGAAGATGGTAGTAAACTTGAAAAAGGTGATACTGTTGACTTTAAAGTATTAGAGTTTAATAAAGATTATAGAAGATTGGTAATTTCTCACACCTCTATATTTAAAGCTCAAGAAAAGAAAGCTATCAAAGCAACTAAAAAGAGAATGGAAGATAACACAGAGAAATCTACATTAGGTGACCTTTCTGTTTTAGCTGATTTGAAAAATAAAATGGATGCTGAGAAAAAATAACCTTCTAGTGTTAAGTTAAGCTTAACTTATTAATACTAGCAACATTTAGAATTATAAGAACCGCTGAATTTCAGCGGTTTTCTTGTGAATAGTAAAATAATCAATAGAGGTCAGTAGTAGATAGCTTCATATTATATTCATCCTTTTTAAGGTTAACTGTCTTACCTCCTAAATTCTTCAAAACTGATTAATGAAACCTCAAAATCATTTTTGCTTGCAGACGCTTTTTCTTCTTCATAATCAGGTTCAATTACTTTATTGTCAAAAACGCTATCACAATATATTATTCTCACTTTTAGGTTTTTGTATGCATATTTCAAGACAGATCCTGTACTCGCTAAAGCATGTAGTTTACAAAATTAAAGGGGTGAAGTTATATTAATTAATCCATAATATAGTCTTCAACTTCTTTTCTCCAAGATTTATAGGAGATTTTTGCGCGTCCAACACGAACAATCATTTGTATTTTTTCACTGTCTGTTACTTTTGATAAAGTTTTAAATTTCTTTTGTAATCCTTCCATTTCAGGGTATTCTTGAATTACTTGATTGTATGGATGTGTTACAATTCCAAATTTTGCAATTGCAATATTAAATCTTGAGTAATCTCTGCCTGATTTTATCCAATCCAATTTAGTATTTGTTTTTGTCTTAAAAAATATTAGCCCTTTTGAACTATAAATACCTTTATTGATACCTTTCATTGTTGCTTTAAAAGTTTTTTCACCGTGCCAAGTCAAACTATCCCCATTGTTCATTTGTTTTGTTGCTATTTTCAAGATAAATCCCTCATACCCCATTTGTTGAAGACTTATTCCGTCTTTCTTTTCTTTAAGTTCTTTTTCTGAAAAGCGAAATTTTTGGCGAGTTTCTTCATTCGTGGATTTAGTTCTTGTTTCAATCTCCATTGCTTTGCTGAATATATTAAGATAAGGTTGCATTTGTTTTTCGCCAGTAAAAAACTGCAATTGGCTATGATAATCACCCATTAAGGTTTTAATATTTTCAAATTCAGATTGTGTAATCATTTTACCTCTATAAGGTTTTCTATTTGTTCCACGCTGATAAATATAATCATACAAAACATCTTTCTTTACATTATCATTTTTTACGAACGTAATTTTTGCAATAGGTTTATCTGAAATTTTATTTGCTATTATTTGAAAATCGCCTTGTGGAAGATAGTCAACATTAGTTTCATATCCTTCTTGGCTCATACCAACATTCATAAGCTCAATAAAACAACCTGCTCCCATCATAATTTGTCTTGCTGGCGGATCAGTTTCCGGCAAAACATGTTTTACATACATTAGCATTTCTGTGTCTGAAATAGTATCCAAATACCACGACTGCGTATTATGAGGACTTGGTGCAGTTAAACCATAAGCAATGGCTTTCAAAACAGGTGTTGTATAATCATCTGGATTTGCTCGTTTTTCGTACTGAGCATTTACGTTCATCGTTATTAGTAATAATCCGATTAATATTTTTGATAAATTCATATTTCTACATTTTTAAATTAAATTTAAAACAAAAGTATGCCGAGAATAAATAAAATTCATTGACCTATATCAAGAAACGTTTTTAATCTAAAGAATTCCTCGAGGCTTGCCTCGGGGTAAAAGTGGAAAGTTTGAAAACCTTAGGTTTTCATTAATCTAAAAATATTTTTTCCGCTTGATACCTCGTCAGCTTGCTGCGGGGTCAT
>JAKISU010000182.1 GCA_021648445.1 Flavobacteriaceae bacterium | reverse complement strand
TTTTAGACTCTCAATACCCAATTTTTTACAAAATATTTTTATGATACAATTATCAAAGAAATATTCTCTTTAATTTAGATTTTTAGAGAATTGTGGACTGTTGAAGTTTAATTATTTCACAGTCTCTGCGTTTTGTTATGCATTATCTATTTTCCATTGTTTTAAGCATATTAGCAACCTTTAAGAATATACCTTGATTACTATGATGATAGCTATTAATTTCTTTATCTTCAATCATTTGTTTACGGACAGTTTCATTAGAAAAATCAAATTTGATTCTTTTTATCATATAAGCTACATAAAGAAACTCATATTAGTTTCAACATAAATATTTTTAGATATTTCGTGCATATCTACCCATGAGGGTGGTAAAAAAATTTTAAATTTATTTATACTATTACTACACCCTGTAAAAAATAGTAAACTTACAAAGAGTAATAAAAAATTATTTTTCAAAAATAAACCCTGAATAGTAGAGTTTATTATCTAGCACTTGTACCGTTGCACCCTCACCATTAGCCAAGCCTATAACTATCGCTTGTGTATCCGATATTGGGTTTAGTGCCATTTTAAAGATACTGCCATCACTAGCATTTTTACCTTTTAGTTTCATACTAAAATATAGTATTGAATTTTTACTTTTTAATTCTAAATTATCAATTTTAAAATTTTCATCTTCTGTATCAGTTTTGTATAATCCTAGTCTATCTTTCCAAGCTTGTGGTATAGAATATTTAGGAATCTTTTCAAATGCAAAAGGAGCAGGTAAACCGTGAAGTAGTGCTATATATTTCCCTTCAACTTTTTTAAATTCAAGGGAAAATTTTAAAAGAGGTATAGATATAAAACCAAGGGCTGTTGCTTTGGGAATAAAAGTATTTTCATTTATGGGTATTAACTCTAAATTATTTCCCCATAGAGTTATTTGAAGATGATTATTATGAAGTTCTATATCTGTCATATTGCCAAAAACAACATACTTACCTACATATTTTTGAAGTATTTTTGTATCTAGTTTTACCTCTATAATATCGTTAGGTTTTTTGGTTTTAGGTAGGTTGTTTACGTATTTTGCTTCATAAGCAAGTTCAAGACTTTTCACACCCAATTCCGTTATAAACTGACTAGCTTCATCTGTATTTGATAAAATAACAACACCTAGTTTTTTATCTTTCAATAAAGAAATATGTGCTTGATGTGGTACTCCAGCTCCATTATGCCAAACAATAGAATCAGATAAAGGAGATGAAACACCTCCTAAAATCCAATCTAATCCAACTTTATGCTTAAAATCTAATTTCATATTTTGAAATTGTGGTCTGAACATTTCATTTAAGTTTTTTTCATGAGAGAAAATATATTTCATATACTTACTCATATCTTCAACATTAGAAAGCATCGCACCAGCAGGTAAATCCCTCAATGGTGTTCTTTTTGTCTCTTGAGAAGCTCTATATCCTTTTGCATAGAGTTTATTTATATTAGGAGTTAGTTTAAATGATGAATTTAGCATACCTAGTGGTTGCAATAATTTCTCATTCATAACTTGTGAAAATGGTTTTTTCTCTATTATCTCTATAACCCTACCAAGTGTAGAGTAGCCAATATTTGAGTATTTATACATACTTTGTGGGGAACTTGCCAAATATTCACCTTGAATCTGTTGCATTAAATCTTCTAGTGAAACAGGGTTGTCAACCCACATTCCCGCTAAAATATCTGATGGAAGTCCTGAATGATGAGACAGTAAAGAACGAATAGTTATCGGCTTGTCATTGCTAAAATGACTTTTTATTGAAAACTCTTTTATATAATTATTTACAGGTAAATCAATGTCTATCTTATTTTTATTATACATATTCATAATTTGTGTAGCAGTTATTACTTTAGAGATAGATCCTATTCTATATACAGTCTTAGTTGTAGCTTTTATTTTATTTTGCTCATCAGCAAGACCAAAACCTTTTTGCCAAATAGTTTTATTACCATCGACAATAGCTATACTTAAAGCTTTTATGTCATACTTTTTCATATCTTTTTTTATACTATAATTAAGATACTCTTTCAAGTAAGGATAATCATCTTTTTTAAGATTTATAGGTTTTTTCGGTGTGGCAACACAACCAGAAATAATTAGTGATAATACCAATACTATAAAAGTTTTTATTCTTGTTTTTTTCATTTTTCCTCTTTCTCTTTCGCATCTTTGCTCCTGATTTATTTTATCAGAATTATTCCGTTTTAGGTAGTCCAGTTTTTGGGGAGGCTTACAATATCACTTGTATAAATATTACAAGAAAGAAAAAATAATAATAAAACTAAAGATAAATTTTTATTATTATTCATAAGCCAATGCCTCTCGTATAGATTTTTTTACTGCCGAACGTGCCGGTAATCTGCTTGCTAACCAGCCAAAAATTATTGTAACGGCTATTGTAATGAAAAAACCGAGTGGACTGAAAGCATATTCTAAAACAGCTTCTTCACCTAACATTAAATTTCCAAAAAATATTGATGCTAACTGACTTAATGGAAATGATAATAATAGTCCGATTATAATGCTGATAAAACTAATTATCATTCCTTCACTGACAAATATTGAATAAATCTTTTTTGGTGTTCCGCCGATGGCACGCATTACACCAATTTCCCTTGTTCGTTCGGTAATACTTATTCCGGTTGCCGATGCCATTCCTACGGCACTTACCAACAACACCAAGAAAGATAGAAATACTATAACTGAAAGGATTATATTCAAATGATCGTATATTACTTTTACTCTTTCAACATCCGACATTACAAATACAACATGCAAATTTGACGAAAGTATTGATTTCTCAATTTGTTTTTTCAATTCTACAACATTTTCATAATCATTGTTTACAGCTTCAAATGTTATTGTATTGATGTAATGATTAGGATTAAATATTTTATCGTATTTATCAATATCAATATATATTTTTGAAAGTTCAAACTGTTCAACTATACCAACAATTTTTGCAGTAATTGTTGAATCGCCTATTATTAGGTTTAGATTAGAATTAAGTGGTTTGTATCCGTATAATTCCCACGCTTGTTGATTTATAACAACTTCAAGTTCACTACTGTTACTCAACCAATTACCCTTAATTATTTTGGGTTGAATTAATTTTGTGTTATACGGCAATGCTACAATTCCTGCACCTTTATCAGTTGCTAAAAGCTTTGTTTGTATCATTCCGCTGCCACCGTTCCAAGTGCTTATACTTTTTACATTTTGCAGAGTTTCAAAAGGCTTAATTGCTTCTTCCTTTGAAATTTGTTTGTTTAAAACTACTTGCACATCATATTGTAATTCATTTTGCAAATCATTAAGTAACTCCCAAAGCGATTGTTTTACATTAAAACCGGTATTGAAAATTGCTACTCCCAATGCCATTGAAATTATTACAACGCTAAGTCTTTTACTGTTTCTTAATGAATTTTTTATTGCCAATAAAAAGGTATTTGACAAATTAAATTTACTAAAAAATTTCATTTGTTTTAGACCTGAATTATTTTTTATACCATAATCACTAAATGCATCTTTAACCGATATTTTTGTGCCTTTGAGCAAAGTTGAAAACGAAAGTAATACCGGAAGTAATAAACTCAATGCAAAAAGAGCTGCATATATTGAAACTGGAGTTGATGTTAATATGTCAAAGTTAAGAGTAACTGCTACAAAATCTGCATAGGCGCTACCTGCCAAAGGAACTGCCAAAACACCTGCAAACAGACCAAATAAAAGTAATGTTGTAATATAAATCAAAAAAATCTGATATCTTGAAGAACCTATTGCTTTCATAATTGAACCCTCTGAACAATTAACCAAATCAGCTTAACCTCTTTCAAACCAATACTTAGCTAAAATAAATATACTAATAAGTCAAGTTTGAGGGATAAATATGCAACTAAGTTTTTTTGATCATG
>JAKISU010000181.1 GCA_021648445.1 Flavobacteriaceae bacterium | reverse complement strand
GGAAGCACAGGAGTTTTTATAAGAGGAATTGTTTACCCAATTTTGGGTTATAAAAATTTTGAGCATTTCCTTAGATTGCAGGTAGTTTGGCTTTGGAATAGAACATCCGTGAATAATACGGGTTAAATGATAAATGGTTTAAATTTAACAGATATTTAACCCAAAATATGTATTAAAACTTTGTAATGAGGGTTGAAAATACGATAGAATATGACTTTTTAGTATTTTTAGCATAGCAGTTTACCCTGAGCTGGAGTCGAAGGGCTATGGTTAAAATTCAAAAAGTAGTGAAACGGTATATTTTGAAGTAGTTTCAAGCAGTAATAAATTTTCTAATGCATAATTTGGGTTTGATACTTCTAATTGAATAAACAACGTTAAAACCTGAAAATAAATCGATATTTATTTAGTAAATTCGCCACAGTATAATTAATGAGACTTTCTTTTGTGAAACAAAAGAGTTTAGTCGGATTAATCTTATGTAAGTTTAATCACCTGATAGGCTTGACACAAGAACTCATAAATTCATTATAGCATACAAATATGACTAATTTCAATTATAAAAAGTGGAACGTTGTTTTAGGATGGTTCGCTTTTGCAATCGCCTTAATAACCTATGCACTTACTATAGAACCAACAGTTAGTTATTGGGATTGTGGTGAATATATTTCTACAGCTGTAAAATTAGAAGTTGGTCATCCGCCCGGAGCACCACTATTTCAAATGCTAGGTGCTTTCTTTGCTATGTTTACCAGTGATATAACACATATAGCAAAAATGGTAAACTTTATGTCAGCGTTGGCAAGTGCTTTTACCATTCTCTTTTTGTTTTGGACTATCACAATACTAGCCAAAAAAATTATTGGAAAAACAGAAGAATTAACTTCAGGAAAATCAATAGCGATTTTAGGAAGCGGTTTGGTTGGTGCTTTAGCATATACATTTTCTGATAGTTTTTGGTTTAGTGCAGTTGAAGCAGAAGTATACGCCATGTCATCATTTTTAATGGCATTATTATTTTGGTTGGGTTTACGCTGGGAAAGTGAAATGGATTCACCAAGAGGTCATAAATGGTTATTGCTGATCTCATTAATAGTTGGTCTATCTTTTGGAGTTCATATTCTATCATTATTAGTGATCCCTTCTTTAGTATTTATTTACTTTTATAAAAGGTATGATAACATCACTTCTAAAAAATTCATCTTCGCCAATATAGCAGCGGTCTTAGTTTTGGCATTTGTTTTTAAATTTTTATTCCCATATACGCTTTCGTTTTTTAGTGTGTCTGAGCTGTTTTTTGTCAATAATATTGGCATGCCTTTTAATTCAGGAAGCATTATTGCAGGGCTTATTTTAATTACTATTTTTTATTTCGCAATAAAATATACACGTAAGAAAAATTTAGTAAATATGAATTTGATTATTTTATGTTTATTATTTGTAATGATTGGGTTTTCATCTTGGATGATGCTTCCAATAAGAGCCAATGCAAATACGACTATCAATGAAAATAATCCGTCAAGTGCAAGAGAACTATTAGCTTATTATAATAGAGAACAATACGGTGATGCGAGTATTTTTTACGATTCTTATTATTCTGAAACCAGAGAACAAGATCGTAATAATCCTTACAGAGATGATAAACCTAAATATGAAAAAGATAAAAAGTTAGGGAAATATATCATTGTAAACCATTACAAAGATGCCTTGCCAAATTACACAGATAAACATAAAGGTTTCATACCAAGAATGGTAGACCCTTCACCTAGTGTAGTAGCTAATTATAAAGCTATTGCCGGGATTCCACCAAGAAGTAAACGCCGACCCACTTTTGGCGAAAATTTAAAATTCATGTTCCAATACCAATTCGGATATATGTATGGCAGATATTTTATGTGGAATTTTACCGGACGTCAAGATGATGTTCAAGGCAATTTAGATATGCATGGTAACTGGCTAAGCGGTATCAATTTTATTGATGAAATGCGTTTAGGCTCACAAAAGAACCTTCCTGATGAAATAAAAAATAATAAAGGACGTAACACTTATTATTTTTTGCCTTTAATTTTAGGAATTATAGGATTATTTTTTCATATAAAATTTGATAAAAAGAACTTTTATATACTATTACTGTTTTTTGCCTTTACGGGATTAGCTATTATTTTTTATACAAATCCGAAACCATTTGAACCAAGGGAACGTGATTATGCAGTAGTAGGCTCATTTTATGTTTTTGCTATATGGATCGGCTTAGGCGTATTGGCATTATTTGAACAGTTTAAAGATAAAATAAATCCTAAGTCATTAGCAATAGGATTAACCACAGTTTGTTTACTTGCAGTGCCAACCTTAATGGCTTCAGAAAACTGGGATGACCATGATCGTTCCGGGAGATATACCACACATAATAATGCAAAGGCATATTTAGATTCTTGTCAAGAAAATGCTATTATGTTTACCATAGGCGATAATGATACCTTCACACTTTGGTATATGCAGGAAGTTGAAGATTATAGAACTGATATTAAATTGATAAATACCAGCTTATTAGCTACCGATTGGTATATAGATCAACAAAAAAGGAAGACCTATGATGCAGAACCCATTCCTTCTCAATTAACGCATGAACAATATAGAACAGGATCTTTAGATGTTGTGTATCACATTCCAATGGAGTTAAAAGGCACCTCTTTGATTGACTCTTCTTACAGAGATACAACCAGTGTGTTTTCGTCTGATGCTGATAGAAAACAGTCTGAAAATAGAATAGATATTAAAACTTTTATGAATTGGATTGCAAGTAATGATACACGAACACAAATTGATCTGGATGAAGACGGAATTCCTGAAAAGTTCTATCCTACTAATAAATTGAGAATTTATGTTGATAAAGAAGCGGTGCTAAAAAATAAGATAGTTTCGTTAAAAGACTCTGCTAAAATTGTTCCTTATATTGACATTACAATAGACAAATTAGGCTTGACAAAAAATAGAATTATAATGCTTGATATACTGGCAAATAATAATTGGGAAAGACCATTATATTTTACTGGCGGAGCACATGCTGACGAAGAATATATCTGGTTAAAAGACTATATGCAGTTAGATGGTATAGCCTATAAGTTTGTACCAATTTACACATCAAGTAAAGATAAAGATGGCAGGTCTAAAAGTATACTTGAATTAGGCAGAATTGATACAGAAAACATGTATAATAATGTAAAAAAATGGAATTGGAAAAACTCAAACAATGATGATATTTACTTAGATGCTGAATCTCGTAAAAATGCAATTTCATTTAGAAATTATTTAGTGCGCTTAGCAGAAGAGTTTATTAAAGAAGGACAAAACGATAAAGCAGAAGAAATGCTTGACCTGTCTATAGAAAAAATGCCAATAAGAAGATATGGTCATTACGGAATGGTATTGGGCTATGCAGATAATTATTATAAAATAGGTAAAAAAGAAAAAGCTAGAAATGTATCGAACATATTGGTTGATATTTTTCAAGACCGTATAGATTTTTATGGCGGATTAGACAATTATAGTGCATCTCAATATGCAGAAGATATAGAAGCTACATTTTTAATGTATAATAATGTGGTTGCTACTGCAGAAGAACATGATAAGGAGTTTGCTGATAAATTGAAAAAAGGATTTGTTGCTGCCTTAAAAATGTTGGAAGGTATTGAAGAGTAACAATTAAAATTATGCTTTTTTAATAATTTACAAATCCCAAACATCAAATTCCAAATAAAAATTTATTTATCAAATTTTATATTTAATTGGTGTCTTTTTGTAATAATTTAGTATATTTTAATGAAATTTCGTCAATTCAACTGACATTGTGATAAACCCAAAAACTCAAAATGCACAACAGGTTAGCTTAATTGATTATTGAAAATTGTTATTTGTTTGGTGCTTATTATTTGATTTTTGGAATTTATTTTAAGTTCAATTTTTAAAGAATGAACTCATTTTTTAAATTTAGAATTATTACTACTATTTAATTATAGTTAGCCATCCCCCGTTTTTTTTAGTTGAACCCTAGATTCAGTTGGTCAGGAAACGGTTCTGGTCGGGTTCTTTCAATTTTCCATCTTGTTCTTACGGGCATCAACAAGATGGCCACCACTTTACTTA